>DVJK01000007.1 GCA_018716795.1 Candidatus Scatomorpha merdipullorum
GGCGAACTCCGCCGGGTCAATGATATATTCCTCGTTAGTATCGAAAACGGCCAGATTTGCCGCTTCGCCCACCTTTATCTCTCCGCCCGGCAGGTAAAAGCGCCGCGCGGGGTTCGCGCTCATGAGCTCGACGAGCTTTTCGAGCGGTATGACGCCCGTCTCGACGAGGCCCGTGTACAGCACCGGGAAGGCGCACTCGAGGCCGACGACGCCCATGGCGGATTTCTCAAGCCCTCGCGACTTCTCCTCCGCCGAGTGCGGGGCGTGGTCGGTGGCTATCATGTCGACCGTACCGTCGAGTATGCCCTCTATGAGAGCCGCGCGGTCGGCCTTTTCGCGCAGCGGCGGGTTCATTTTGAAGCGCCCGTCCTCCCGGAGGTCGTTCTCCGTGAGCAGGAGGTAGTGCGGCGCCGTCTCGCACGTGACGTCCACTCCGCGCTCCTTCGCCTCGCGTATCAATTGCACGGACTCCTTCGTCGAGACGTGACAGACGTGGAAGGCGCAGCCCGTCTCCTCCGCGAGGCGCAAATCGCGCTCAACCTCGCGCCACTCGCTCTCGGAGCTTATGCCGCGGTGCCCGTGCGCCCTCGCGTAGGCCCCGTCGTGGATGTACCCGCCGTTTAAAAGCGCGTCCACCTCGCAGTGCGCGGCGAGAAGGTTCCCGGTCTCGGCGCAGGCGGCCATGCAGCGGCGCATCATGTCCTCGTCCTGCACCCCGCGCCCGTCGTCCGAGAAGGCGGCGGCCAGGCCGTGCATGCCGTATATGTCCGCCATCTCGCCGCCCCTTTCGCCCACGGTCAGCGCGCCGTAGGGATAGACCTCGATGAGCGCGCCGCGCTCTATCGCCTCCAGCTCCTCCGCCAGATGCTCCGCGCTGTCCGGCACGGGATTGAGGTTCGGCATCGCGCAGACGGCGGTGTAGCCGCCGCGCGCGGCGGCCGCGGTGCCGGACGCGATTGTCTCCTTATAAGAAAAACCCGGCTCTCGCAGATGAACGTGGACATCAACAAGACCGGGAACAATACGGCAGTTATTAAAAGTGAAAACAGGAACCCCGTTCTCGGGAACGATACCGGGCTCCACGCGGGAGACAACGCCGCCGGAAACCTCGACGTCAGAGAAAACAAACCGCCCGTCAAGGAACACATTGCAGCCCTTTATGACGAACCTGTCCATGCCCTTTCCTCCCTTCGGACGTGTTAAAAGCCCGCGTCGCGGGCCAAATTTCGTCATATTATATCAGAGCGCCGCGCGCTTGTCAATCCGGCGGGAGCGGGGAGGCCGACGAAAAATGCGGCTCTCTCCGCCCTCGGGCTGTGCGCTTTGCCCTCCCGTTTTCGGCCGGGAGGGCAGAGCGCCGTGCAAGGAGAGGCGAGGGGCGCGTCAGAGGGACACGACGGTCCTCGGCAGACGGTCCGTCATACCGCTCACCGGGACGCCCAGACGCTCTTCGCCGGGGCCGCCGCAGGCGGCGAGGGAGAGGGCCAGGGCAAGGGCTGCAATAATGGCTGTGAGGCGTTTCATAAGCGTGTCCTCCTTTCGCCGCGTTTCGCGGCGCCGCTTCCTTCGCTGACTGAATACTACGACGGCGATGTATCAAAGTTGCATCATAAGTTTTGCCGAATTGTGAAGAAATGAATTTTTCCCGCCCGGCGCGCGTAATATAAGCCGTTCCGCCCCGGCGGGCGCTTTCCTGTTGACAGGCCGCGCGGGATGGGGTATGATACACGTGGCTTGTCAGGTGTTGTTTAATCGTATCAAACGGAGGTAACCGAATGAAAAGAAATACCAGAGTCGGCATCGTCACTTCCGGCGGCGACTGCCAGGGCCTGAACGCCGCCATCCGCGGCGTGGGCAAGGCGCTCTTTCAGTATGTACCCAACGTCGAGATTTTCGGCATGTATGACGGCTACAAGGGCCTTATAGAGGGCGACTATAAATTCATGGAGAAGCGCGACTTCTCCGGCATCCTCACCGAGGGCGGCACTATACTGGGCACCTCGCGCCAGAGGTACATCCCGGGCAAGGCGATAGTGGACGACGAGGGCAACGACCTCATGCCCGCCATGCTCGACACCTATAACCGCCTCAACCTCGACTGCCTGGTCGTCATGGGCGGCAACGGCACGCAGAAGAGCGCGAAGCTCCTCTCCGACGCCGGCATGAACATCGTCACCCTGCCCAAGACCATAGACAACGACATCTACGGCACCGATACCACCTTCGGCTTCCAGAGCGCGGTCGACATCGGCACGAACGTCATTGACTATATCCACTCCACCGCGAGCAGCCACTCCCGCGTCTTCCTCGTCGAGCTCATGGGCCGCGACGCCGGCTGGCTCACGCTCAACGCGGGCATAGCCTCGGGCGCGGACATCATACTGATACCCGAGATACCCTATAATATCGAGAAGGTCGCCGAGGCGCTTGAGGAGCGCCGCCGCTCCGGCCGCAACTTCTCCATCATCGCCGTGGCCGAGGGCGCCGTCAGCGACACGGACGCCGTCATGAGCGAGGAGGAGCGCCGCCGCGCCAAGGAGCAGAGCCGCCACTCCACGATATCCTACCGCATCGCCAGCGAGCTCGAGGAGCTCACCGGCCAGGAGACCCGCGTCACCGTGCCGGGCCACTATCAGCGCGGCGGCCCTCCCTGCCCCTACGACCGCGTGCTCGCCACCCAGTTCGGCACCGCCGCGGCCCAGCTCATCATGGAAAAGCGGTACGCCACCATGGTCGGCATCCGCGACGGCAGGATAGTCTCCGTGCCCCTCGAGGACGCCGCCAGCCGCACCAAGTTCCTCCCCGTCGACCACCCGCTCATCCAGGTCGCAAGAGACGTGGGGATAAAATTCGGGGATTAAAAACCAAACCGAAATGCCCGCGGGCATTTCGCCGCATAAAAAGGACCGGTCCGCGGACCGGTCCTTTTTGCATGGTCACACCGCCGGTTTCGCGCGTATACCTTCCCACTCGCGTCGTAGGGGCTTATCTTCCACGCCCGCCCGGCGTGGGGTGGACGGACGACGTGGGTGCGCCCGTAAAAAATGGTGCGCGGGCTGTGCCCGCGGATATGATACGTTGGGCGGTGGACGTCACCTGGCGCACCGTGGAAAACGTAGGCGCAATCGGCCACGCCAAACGGCTACGGCTAACGCGGCCCCGGCGGACGGACAACGGCGGTTT
>DVJK01000086.1 GCA_018716795.1 Candidatus Scatomorpha merdipullorum
GAGCTTCGCCGTCGTCTTCGCCGCCATCGGCATCACCTTTGAGGAGAGCGAGTACTTCATAAACGAGTTCCGCCGCACCGGCGCGATTGACCGCACCGTCGTCTTCTCCAACCTCGCCAACGACCCCGCCGTCGAGCGCATCAGCACGCCGCGCATGGCGCTGACCGCCGCAGAGTACCTGGCCTTCGAGAAGGACATGCACGTCCTCGTCATCCTCACCGACATCACCAACTACGCCGAGGCCCTGCGTGAGATCTCAGCCGCGAAGAAGGAGGTCCCGGGCCGCCGCGGCTACCCCGGCTATCTGTACACCGACCTCGCGCAGATGTACGAGCGCGCCGGACGCCGCATCGGCAAGAAGGGCTCTATCACGATGATCCCCATCCTGACCATGCCCGAGGACGACAAGACCCACCCGATCCCCGACCTCACCGGGTACATCACCGAGGGCCAGATCATCCTCTCCCGCGAGCTGCACCGCAAGGGCATCGTCCCGCCGGTCGACGTCCTGCCGAGCCTGAGCCGTCTGAAGGACAAGGGCATAGGCGAGGGCAAGACCCGCGAGGATCACTCCGGCACCATGAACCAGCTCTTTGCCGCCTACGCCCGCGGCAAGGACGCCAAGGAGCTCATGACCATACTCGGCGAAGCCGCCCTCTCCGACGACGACAAGCTCTACGCGAAGTTCGCCGAGGAGTTTGAGCAGCGCTACGTCAACCAGGGCAACGAGACGAACCGCACCATTGAGGAGACGCTGGACCTCGGCTGGCAGCTGCTTAAGATTCTGCCCACCAAGGAGCTCAAGCGTATCAAGCCGGAGTACATCGAGAAGTACCTGCCGAAAGACGAATAAGGCGGTGATCTGATGCCTAAAACAGCGGTTGCCGCGACACGAATGGTGCTGAATCAGCTCAAGGGCAGGCTCAAAACCGCCCGGCGCGGGCACAAGCTGCTCAAGGATAAGCGCGACGAGCTGATGCGCCAGTTCATGGACGTCGTCAGGAAGAACAAGGAATTGCGCAAGAAGGTCGAGGACGGGATGACCGGCGCCTTCGCCTCCCTCACCGTGGCGAGCGCCATCATGAGCCCCGAAATGCTCGAGCAGGCCCTGCTCTACCCGAGGCAGAGCGTCGAGCTCGGCATGAAGTTCCGGAACGTCATGAGCGTCAACGTCCCCGAGTACACCTTCCGCACCAAGAACAACGACCCGAGCGAGATATATCCCTACGGCTTCGCGCAGACGAGCGGCGAGCTCGACGACGCGCTCGAGAAGCTGGCCCGCGTGTTCGAGGACATGCTCGAGCTCGCGCAGGTGGAGAAATCCATGCAGCTCATGGCCGAGGAGATTGAAAAGACCCGCCGGCGCGTCAACGCCCTCGAGTACGTCATGATCCCCGAGCTGGAGGAGAACATACACTACATCTCCATGAAGCTCGCCGAGAACGAGAACTCGACCAAGGTCCGCCTGCTCAAGGTCAAGGACATGGTGCTCGAAAAAGCGCACAATTACAGTTATTAAAGCGAACAGCCCGCAGAAAAATCTGCGGGCTGTTATTTTTTCAGCTTCAGTATCCTCAGGCTGTACGCCGCGCAGGGTGCGGCGAATATCGCGGCGAAGGCCCAGAGGGCGAGGCTTTGGAGCGGCGTGCATAGCCCGAGCGCGAGGGCGAGCGCGCCGAGCGCGGCGAAGACGAGCGACGCATAAAGGCAGCGGCGGCGCATACCGCGCAGGGCCTCAAGCTCCTCTTCAACCGTGCAGAGCCGGAACTCGCCCGGCTCTGCGCGGCGCTCGACTATGAGCAGCTCCCGGTCAAGCGTCGTGCGCTCGGATACAAGTCTCGCGCCGGGCTCGCCGGCGGGGTTCCATCGTACTTTGCCGCGCGACCACTGCAGATTCACGTTCTTGAACCAGGTCTTATAACCGAGCAGCGCGAGACGGCTTGCGAACTCCTCGCCTCGGGCGCGGGACATATTGCCGACGTATGCCATGGCGTACTGGTATTCGCCGGGCTCGCAGGGCATGAAGCTGTAATCCAGCTTGCCGGTGTCAACCAGGCGCCAGCCCTGCGCGGACATTTTGTTCAGCCATCTCGCCTGGGCACTCAGCATGGGGCCGAAATAGCGCCGCTTCACCATTGCCGCCGCCTCCTATTTCATATTCTGTATTTATTATATCACCCTCCGCGGCAAAGTCAAGCGCGGAAAACCTGCGCGGCGGCGCGGTTTTGTACACCATACACGGACAAACGTATTTTTTCGCGCCGTTTTTGTGATAAGTGTTGACGCCGGAAACGGGATAGTATAATATTTACTCAGGAAGAAGTCCGCGCCGCGCGGACAGAGGAGGTTGGAAAAATGGAGCTGACACTCAGGGAGTTTGAAACGGCCAAGCGCAGGCTCGAGGGGATAGTCCACAAGACGGAGCTCTGCCGCAGCACGACGTTTTCGGACATGGCCGGCGGAGAGGTCTGGCTCAAGTGCGAGAACAGGCAGAAGACCGGTTCGTTCAAGATACGCGGCGCGGCCAACAAGATAGGCGCGCTGGTCGAGCGCGGCGAGGTCAAGGCCGTCGTCGCCTCCAGCGCGGGCAACCACGCCCAGGGCGTGGCCTTCGCCGCGCACAGCCACGGCCTGCCCGCGACCATAGTCATGCCCAAGGCCGCGCCCATCGCCAAGGTGCAGGCCACCGAGGGCTACGGCGCGAGGGTCGTCCTCTACGGCGACTGCTATGACGAGGCCTTCGGCAGGGCCATGGAGATTTGCGAGAGCGAGGGCGCGACCTTCCTGCACCCCTTCGACGACTATGAGGTCATGGCCGGGCAGGGCACCGTCGCGCTGGAAATACTCAGCGAGCTGCCGACGGTGGACACCGTCGTCGTGCCCGTGGGCGGCGGTGGGCTTCTCAGCGGCGTCGCGGCCTGCATCAAGAAGGTGAACCCGCGCGTGCGCGTGATAGGCGTCCAGGCCGAGGGAGCGAACGCGGTGTACCAGAGCTTCAAGGCCGGAAAGCACGTGAGCACGAACGGCGTCTCCACGATAGCAGACGGCATCGCGGTCGGCAACCCCGGCGAGCACACGGTGGAGACGATACTCAAATACGCCGACGATATGGTCACCGTCTCGGACAACGAGATTTCCGCGGCCATACTGCTGCTCATGGAGCGCACGAAGCAGATTGTCGAGCCCTCGGGCGCGAGCAGCCTCGCCGCCGTGCTCTCCGGGAAGGTCGACGCGCGCGAGAAGAAGACCGTCTGCCTGCTCTCCGGCGGCAACATCGACGTGAGCTTCATCCACCGCGTCATTGACCAGGGCCTCGTTTCGCGCCACCGCCGCATGCGCTTCACCACCCGCATGCCCGACGCGCCCGGCAGGCTCATAGAGGTGCTTCAGGTCCTCGCGGGGACGGGCGCGAACATACTTGAGATTGACCACGACCGCCTCTCCGGCCTGCTCGGGCCCAACGAGATACTTGTACACGTGGCCTGCGAGGTCGGCGGCGAGGAACACGGCCGAAGCGTGGTCGAAACCCTGAAAAAGGCCGGGTACAGCGTCAAGATAGACGCGCAGTAAATGGAAATAACCGAGATTTTCGGGGAAGAGAAGCGGCAATACATGCCGCTTCTCCTTTTAGCGGACGAGTCGCCGGAGATGCTTGAGCGCTATCTTGACCGGGGCCGGATGTTCGCGCTGCGCCTCGGCGGCGAGGCCGCGGCGGAGTGCGTCGTCACGGACGAGGGCGGAGGTGTGCTGGAGATAAAGAACCTCGCCGTCGCGCCCGAATTCCAGCGGCGCGGCTTCGGCCGGGCGCTCATCGAATTCCTGGCGCGCGAGTTCGCCGGCGAATTTGAAGCGCTTGCGGCCGGCACGGGCGAGAGCCCGCTGACCGTGCCGTTTTACGAAAAGTGCGGCTTCGCATACTCGCACAGGCTGAAGGACTTCTTCACGGAGAACTACCCCGAGCCGATAGTCGAGGGCGGCGTCACGCTGCGCGACATGCTGTATTTCAGGAGGGAGCTCGGATGAAAAAGCTTCGGATTGCCGCCGGCGCGCTCTGCGCGCTGAGCCTCGCCGCCGCGCTCGCGGCCGCGCTGTTTTTGCCGGACGAGATACCGGCGCACTACGGCCTCGGCGGCGAGGTGGACAGGTATGGCAGCAAATACGAGCTGCTGATTTTCCCGGCATTCATGCTGCTCTCGCGCCTGCTCATGGCAGGGCTGACGCGGCTGGCCGTCACGGCGGAGAAGGACGATGCCACCGAACCCGTCATGCGCTTCGTGACGGTGCTGATGCTCTTGTTCTTCCTCGTCCTGCAGCTCTACTTCACATACGCCGCGGCGGCGGAGGCGCGGGATTTGGACGAGCTGCCCCTCGGCGTCTGGCAGCTGTGCATGGGCGCAATGGGCGCGCTTTTCATCCCGCTGGGCCTCGCCATGCCCAGGCTGGGCCGGAACAGCGCGGCGGGCTTTCGCTGCAAGTGGACGCTCCTCAGCGACGAGGTCTGGACACTCAGCCAGCGCTTCGCGGGCCGGATGCTGGCCGCGTCCGGCGCGCTGACAATCGTCTGCGCCGCGCTCCTGCCCGGCGCGTGGAGCGCCGCCGCGGCGGCGGTCATATTCACTGTTATGTTCATCGTCGACAACGCCTACGCCAGGCGGACATACTTCCGCCTCCGCGGCTTCGAGGACTGAGGCCGCGCCGGGAAATTGAAAAACGCCACAGCGAATTGTCCGCCCTTTCGGGCGGACAATTTTTGCCTCTCCGGGTGATTTTGCGGCCCGGAGGGGCTTTTTTTAACTAATTTCCCGCGAAAGGTGGCATTCTATACGGTGAAGTATCACCACATGGGAGGCATGGAAATGAGCGAAATTTAC
>DVJK01000087.1 GCA_018716795.1 Candidatus Scatomorpha merdipullorum
TGAGAACATCAGCGGGTACTTGAGGGGCTTGTCGTCGCCCTCGGGCACGGAGAGTATCATCGCGTTTTTGACAGCGCCTGTGTCGAACTCCGCGGGGCAGACGAGATTGCCTATGTTCTCGAGCACGACGAGGTCGAGCTCGTCTGAGCCGAGGCCCGCGAGGCCCTGCCGCGTCATGTCCGCGTCGAGATGGCACATGCCGCCGGTGTGGAGCTGTATGACCTTCGTGCCGGTGGCCTCTATGGCGCGGGCGTCGACGTCGGAGTCGATGTCGGCCTCCATGATTCCGATGCGCAGCTCGTCCCTGAGGCGGGAGATAGAGGCCTTGAGCGTGGTGGTCTTGCCGGAGCCGGGCGAGCTCATGAGGTTCAGCAGGAAGACGCCCTTCTCCCTGAGCTCGGCGCGGAGCCTTTCCGCGTCGCGGTCGTTGCTCTCAAAGATGCTCTCCTTGACCTCGAGTATCTTGAAATTGTCCATAACTTGCACCTCGTTTCAATGACGCCGGGAGGCATTGCCTCCCGGCGCCGGTCCAAAGTTTATTCCTCTTCGCAGAGGATGCGCTTTACCATCCTCTTTGCGCTCTCGAGCGCGGGATTGTCCGCGCTGAGGCCGTCAAGGCTCTCGCCCGCGAGATTGAGCGAGGCGATTTCCCTGTCGTAGTCCACATAGCCGAGCATGTCGAGCCCGAGGCGCCCCGCCAGCTTTTCAAGCAGGGGCTTGTTCGCCTCGTCGTAGCGGCAGCCCACGACGTACCTGGACGCATAGGGCAGCGCGAGCTCGTCGACTATGTCCGTAATCCTTTCGGCGGTTTCAAAGCTGAGCTTGGACTGGTCGCACACAATGATGAGCGCGTCGGAGTTGCTGCCGGTGCCGCGCGAGAAGTGCTCGAGCCCGGCGTCAAAGTCTATGAGCACCAGGTCGTACATGTTCATCGTCTCGGCGAAGATGGCGTCGAGGATACCGTTTATCGTGCAGTAGCAGCCCGCGCCCTTGCGGCGGCCCATGACGACGAAGTCGAAGTATTCGCCGTGATTTATGGCGTCGTAGATGTCGGCACGGAGCTTTTCCCCGGCCACGCCCTCGTCGAGCGTCTTCTTGCGCTTGTCGGCCACGTCCCCGATGGTCGTTTCATACCTGACATCCAGCGTCGTGGCGAGGTTGGCGTCGGGATCGGCGTCTATAACCAGTATCTCCTCGCACAGCCCGAGCTCCCGGACCGCTTTGACAAAGAGCGAGGCCGTCGTGGTCTTGCCCGTTCCGCCCTTGCCGGAAAAGGATATAACCCGTGTATGCTTCTTCATTGCATCTCCGTTCCTCGGCGCGTCAGACTATCTCGTCCTTGCGGAACCACATGTTCTCAAAGAGCACGTTCTCCGCGAGCACGGAAAAGCGCGGCCAGTCCTCTATGTCCTCCCTGTCCGCGGGCATCATCTCGAGGAAGGAGCCATACTGCTCGTAATAGCGGATGACGCCGTAGCCCCTGCGGGCGAGGATGTCCTTGGTCTCGTCGTCCACGGGGTAGGGGAAGAAGAAGTACACCTGGGTGAAGACTCCCTGATAGGCGTCGAGCATGTCGAGCTTTTCCTGGAAGTTCTCAAGCCCGTTGAAGGCCGCGATGCACTCGCGCACCGACTTGTGGTATTTGATGTTGCGGCACATGGGCTTTTCGCCCGTGAGGTCGAGCTCTATCCAGCCCTTTTCCGCCGCCTCCTCGAGTATCCTCCCCACAAAGGCCAGGTCGTAGCCCGTCTTCTCCACGAGCGCGTCGACCTCAACCCAGCCGTCCGCCGGCAGGAATTGCAGGATTCCGCAGGGCGCGTAGCCTATCTGCGTGCGCCACTGAAGCTCCTTGAAGATTGGCAGCACCGCCACCACATCCGCGTGGTATTCCGTGCCGTAGAGCTTCTGGTCCATCATGGTGAAGTAGCCTCTGCTGGAGAAAAACGCCGAGATTACCGTCTTGTATGCATCACTGCGCGTCATAGCCCGTCTCAGTCGTCGACGTAGATGACTTCCTCGACGTAGTCGGGCTCCCAGGTCTTGCGGCCGTCGTGCAGGACGGTGCAGTTGAGGACGTATCCGGGCCTGTCGACCTTGGCGCGGGGCAGGTGGCGCTTGGCGGGGACAAAGGTGACGGCGCCCTTCGGGCAGGCCTTCACGCAGTCCTGGCAGCCACTGCACTCCCACATGCGCATGGCCTTGACCATGTGCGGGATATCCTGAAGCGACTTCGGCCCCTCGGAAGTGACGACGGGAGTGTCGGTGTTTATGAACATCAGGCAGTTGTGCCCGGCGTCTATGCAGGCGTGGACGCACTTGAGACATTCGAGGGCGTTGCCGCACAGCTCGGTGTCGATAACGACGTTGTGCATCGGAGTAGTGTAAGCCATAATCAATCCTCCTCGTATATTGGCTGGTACGGCGGACGCATCACCACACGTCGACGAGAGACGGGAAGGTCTCGCGCGGCACGAGCTTGAGCGCGCCGTACTTGCATGCGGTACGGCAGAGGCCGCAGCCGAAGCACTTGAACTGGTTGACGGTGACGATGTCCTTGAGCGGGCTGTACTGTATGCCGCCGAACTGACACTTCATGATGCACGGGGCCTCGTTCTTGCAGCCGGCCGCGCACTTCTTGGTGTCGACGACGGAGACGTACTCGGCCTTGTGATACTCGGCGGTCGCGCCGCGGTAGGAGCGGGCCTTGTAGGCCTGGCAGTCAAAGACGTTGCAGAAGCAGAAGCACAGCGGCACCTTGCCGTCGGCGTCAGTGCCGGCGTCGAAGATGGAGATGACGAGGCCCTGGGCGTAGCGCTCGCGGCAGAGTTGCTTGCCCTCCTCCTTGGTGATGACCTTGGAGTCGGTCTCCCAGGGGCGCTGCTCCTTGGTGCGGTCGACGTCGCGGTCGAAGAACATGCAGCCGTAGAAGTCGCCGAAGCCGAAGTAGCGGCGGCAGCCGCAGTGCTGAAGCAGAAGACGGTCGCCGGGAGCGACGTCGATTATCTTCAGCGCGTCCTCGAGGGGGACGACCTGGCCGGCCTGCTGCATCATGGTGTCGATGGCCATGTTGAGATAGCCCTCGTTGCCGATGTCGACGGGCGGCTGGGGGTCCTTCGCGCCCCACTCGAACGTGTTGCGGGTGGTGCCGGTGAGATTCATGTAGCCGACGGCGTGGCCGGGCTTTTTGACGAGCTCGGGATCGAAGTTTGCGGGGTTGAGATACCACTTCGTACCGTTGCCGTATTCAACGCAATACCTGCACATGGATGTACCTCCTGAATGTAATTGGGATTTTGCCCCGGCGCGGCAGGGCCCGCGCGGCGCTTTGCCGCGCGGTTATCCGCCCGCCGCGGCCGGGATTTTTCCCGTCCTGCGCGAGGCGAGGACGGCGTGTGGAAATTACTTGCCGAGCTTCTTCATCGGGTTGGCGGCGAGGGCCAGGAAGAGCACGACCATGCCGGCGATGCCGATGACGGCCGCGACGGTGAAGCCGTTGGGATAGCTGCCGGTGCCGGTGACCACGCGGCCGACGACCTGGGAGGCCAGGGCCGCGCCGCCCCAGAAGGCGCCGCCGGAGAAGATGGGGTTAATCTGGTTGAGGTTCTTGTTGCCGAACAGCACCGGGGTGATGGTCGGGCAGATGTTGGTAATGACGCCGCCGGAGACGCAGAGCACGGAGCAGAGGACGGCCATGACGACGGTGGCGCTGCTCGGGAACACGAAGGCGTAGAGCAGGCAGCCGACGGCCAGGGGCACTCCCGCGAAGAGGATGAGGCCCTTGATGCCTATCTTGTTGATGAGCGCGCCGCCGGCGATGATGAAGACGATGCCGACGAGCTGCATGATGCCCTGCATGGAGGAGGCGGCGGACTGCGTCATGCCGCACTCGACGAGGAAGGTGGGCATGTAGGTGCAGAGGCCCTGATAGTTGATGGTGAGGAAGAGGATACCGAGGAACACCAGCCAGAAGGCGGGAGTCCTGAGGGCCTGGCCGACGGTGAGGCCGGGCACGTCCTCGGCGGTCCCGGCGGCGGCGCCGCCCGCGGCGGCCTTGGGAGCCTCGGTCTTGGGGATGAGGGCGACGGCGAGGAGGTTGCAGACGACAATGACCGCGCCCATGACGAGGTAGACGTTGCGCCAGCCCATGACGGGGATGAGCATGCCGGGGATGAAGGAGAAGGCGGCCGCGCCGAGGGCAGCGGAGGCCAGGACGACGGCTATGACCGTGCCCACCTTCTTGCCGTAGTCGGCGAAGTAGGGCGTGACGGCGGCGACGCCCATCGCGTGGGTGCCGAGGCCGAGGGTGGAGCCGCCCAGCAGGCCGGCGACGATGAGCATCCACACGGCGCTGGAGAAGTAGTGGATAAGGCAGTAGCCGGCGCTCAGTATGGCGCAGACGAAGAAGAGCGCCCTCGGGGTGGTCTTCTTGAGGATGGGGCCGACCAGGAAGGTGGACCAGATGAAGGCCATGAGGCAGCCGAAGGTGGCGGCCAGGGCTATGGTGGCGACGTCGGAGTCCGGCCAGGTCTGGGCGAAGCTCGTCAGGAATATCGTGAAGGTGGAGTTCATGCCCATGTTGGCGAAGAGCGCTATGCAGGCGCCTATCGCCGCGTTTTTAGCTTTTGAATTCATAATAGCTTCCCTCTCTTGCACTCAAAGTACGAAGATTACTTGCTGCGGGGCCTGCAGGAGTAGACCTTGAACTTGCCGTCCTCCTCGACCTCGACGGTGCCGCGGCACTCGAGGACGTGGCCGACGAGCTCGATGTTGTAATCCATGCTCTTGCCGTCCTCGGCCATTTTGAGGATGGTGGCCTTCGGGCCGGCGGCGCACATGGCGCTGAAGGTGGCGAGGATGGCCTCCTTGCCCTCGAGGTAGGCCGGGGTGCCGGTGAGAAGCTTGGCGGCCTCGTCGTCGAAGACGGCGCCCTCGTCGACCCAGCAGTCGGCGATGCCCTGGGCGTCGTGGGCGTTCATGCGGTCAACGTACTGTTCAAGAATGTTCATGTTTATTTCTCCTTAAATCCGAATCAGTCCACAAACACGCCCTGGATGATGGGCGGCTTGTCCGTGAAGTCGAGCATTTTGTCAAGTATCGCGACAAAATCGTTCTTGTTGAAGGTGTCGAAGGCGAAAAGCCTGTCGCTGAAGTCGAAGTACGCCAGCGCCCTGAAGTTGGTGCCGAAAACCGGCTGCGTGTCAACAAAATCCGCGTGGCCGCAGCCTCCGCCGAGGCAGTCGCTGCCGAGTCTGGCCAGGACCCAGTCCACCCAGGGCCGGAGGCCGTTTTCATCAAATCTCTTGGAATCCTTGGGATAAATGAAATAAACCCGATACATGGCTGTTCCTCCTTTTCGACTTAGAGATCCATCTGCATATTCTCGAGATCGAGCCCGCCTACCTGCGGGGAAAGACGCTCGAGCAGGTCGTCGACGGCGGCCTTGACGTCCTCAATCTCAATCGTTATGGCCTTCTGCGGGCAGTGGATGGCGCAGCTGGAGCAGCCCTTGCAGGTCTCTGCGTTCCACTGCGGAGCGCCGTCGACCATGGTCATGGAGTGGTTGAAGCACTTCTCGGCGCAGGTGCCGCAGCCGATGCACTTCGCGGCGTCGACGCTGACCTTCAGGCCCTTGAGGGGCTTGAAGCGCTCGGTCGCCTCGCCGCGGATCATGCCCTGGCGGTAGTTGTTGAAGTTCGTGCAGCAGCACTCGCAGCACAGACATACGGTCAGGAAGGGGCTGGTGAAGTCGACATCCCAGTAGATGTGGTCGTAGAAGACGTGGCCGATGAAGGGCATCAGCCCGTCGTCGACGGCCTTGTGCAGATGCGCGATGGCCTCCTCGACCGTGGCGTGATAGCAGAGCTCGTCGCTCTCCTCGGCGGTGTTGGCACCGATGTGGATGCAGCCGATGTTCTTGTCGTGCTCGGTGCAGTTGTGCGCGTCGCGGCAGGTGCAGGTCTTGCTTATGATACGGTGGGGAGACCGGCGGATAAGCTCCTCTATGACCGCTATCGGCAGCGGGGCCCCTTCGGAGCCGACGCTGACCGTCGCGGGCAGGAAGGTCATATCCAGGAACGCGGGATTGCTGAAGGCTTCGGTCACCGCTTCAGCGCGCTCTTCCTTGTACAGTTTGGACTGGGAGAGGACGCGGCCCATCTCAAACTCACGAGCCATGGTCTCGAGATGGTCGGCCTTCCAGTTGGAGCGAGTGCCCTTTTCGGCAATACTCATGTTTTATCCCTCCACTTTGCTATGTTGATTTATTGAGGCCCGCCGCCCTCGTCCTCGGAAGCGGCCGGCTCTTCCCTGCTTTGGTTCGGGGCGAGATACTCTATCCCCTCTATCTGGAGCTCGCGTCCGGACACCATATCCGTCCTCGCGCTCCCGCAGGCGGTGCAGGCGGTCTCGGCCCCGGCGAAGCTGAAGTGGTCGAAGACCATCTCGTTTCCGCAGTCCGAGCACCTGTACACGATGGGTATCCTGCGCATTTTGAGCCGTGAGCCCTCAAGCGGCGTCCCCTTGGAAAAGCGGTCGTAGTACTTGAAGACATACTCGTCCACCAGGTCGTGTATCTCGCCGACCGCAAGCCTCACGCAGGTCACCCTTTCTATCCCGTTGTCCCGGGCCAGCCTCGCGGCCATCTGCACTATCGGGTAAACGACCGAAAGCTCATGCAAAGCACGCAGCACCTCCCCTTTGCTTGCAGTCCTCTAGAACCGGTTCGGAACAGCCCCGGCTAAAGCGCCGTTTTCGAACTTGTCCGGACGACTGATTATAATTTGACAATGATTCGAACTAATTCGACATAATACTAACACAAGCCTCGATTCTTTGCAATCGGATATTGTGATAAAATTATCGCTTTAGTAGATTGCAATAAAAAAGCCACAGAAAATCTGTGGCTTTTATACAAGGCATATTCAATTGCACCGAGCCGGTTCGGTTCCGTCAGCCGTTCTGGTGGGGCTTGAGCATATCTATGAAGGCGTTGACGAGGCGTTCGGATTCCGTCTCTATGTCGACGTTCTCGGGCTGGATGGCCCAGTGGAGGCAGAGGCCGCCTATCATATAGCGCAGGACGCTGGTGGCGGAGTACAGATTGAGGTCGTCGCGGAATTCGCCGGAGCGTATCCCCCGCTCTATGGCGTTCATGTAGTAGCCGTAGGCCGTGCGGCGGATGTCGAGCGCGACGTCCTTGTGGTGCTTGAGCTCGGCGCAAAAGCTGACGTTCGAGGTGTCCGCCCCGCCGTCAATCGAGGCCCTCACCTTGAAAAGCACCAGGTTTTTCAGGGTTTCCGAGGCGGTTTTGCCCTTGAGCTCCTCAATGCTGTCGTCCATCAAATCGTCAATCGCCTCGGCGTAGCCGAAGAAAATCGACTCCTTGGACGGGAAATAGTAATAAAACGTGCCGGTTGAGACGTCGGCGGCCTTGCAGATGTCCGCGACCTTCACGTTGTCGAAGCCCCTGCTGGAAAAGAGGTCGATCGCGCAGTCGTAAATCCGCTTGGGCACCGTCCGGCTGCGGTGCTCCCTGGTCTTCAGTTTTTGAGGTAAAGTTCCCACGGCTGATAACTCTCCTTTGCTCCGCGCGCCGCGCGGATTGGACGGGCCCGCAGCTTGAACTTATATATATATATATATATATATGAGGCCCGTTTGCGTCATATTGTGAATTTATTCTACAAAAATCCCCTCCGTTTGTCAATCAATTTATTGGCGCGTACAGCCAGTTATAATATGGGTTTTGCCCTTATCCGGACGCAAATTATATCCGAACGTGTTCAGGAATTTTTCGAGACGTATTGACAAAACCCGGCTTCGTTTGATATTATTAGGTCGATTCGAACTGATTCGGTTTTTATCCGGCTAACTCAACTAATCTGGAGGTATCCCATGAATCCGAAAGTGCTTCTCGAGCCCATTAAGATTGGCAGCCTCGAAGTAAAGAACCGCTTTGTCGTCCCTGCCATGGGCACAAACTTCGCGACTCCCGACGGCTTCGTCACCGATCAGCTCATCGCTTATCACACCGCGCGCGCCAAGGGCGGCTACGGCCTTATCATCACCGAGGTCGTCGCCGTGCAGGCCAACGGCAAGGCCATAATCTTCGAGCCGGGCATCTGGGATGACAAGTTCATCCCCGGCTGGAAGAAGCTCACCGATTCCGTCCACGCCGCCGGCGGCAGGATTTTCTGCCAGCTCCACCACTGCGGCCGCCAGACCCTCCCCGTCTTCATCGGCGGCGAGACTCCCGTCGCCCCGAGCGCCGTCCCCTGCCCAGCGGACAACAGCCTCTGCCGCGAGCTGAGCGGCGAGGAGTGCTGGGAGCTGGTCGAGGCCTACGGCGATGCCGCCGTCCGCGCCAAGGAGGCCGGCTTTGACGGCGTCGAGGTCCACGGCGGCCACGGCTATATGATAGCCCAGTTCATGAGCCCGCATTCCAACAAGCGCACCGACGAGTGGGGCGGCGACCTCTACGGCCGCCTGAAGCTCCCGCGCGAGATTTTCAAGAACATCCGCGCCAAGTGCGGCGAGGACTACCCGATGATTTTCCGCTTCAGCTACGACCAGAAGGTCAACGGCGGCACGACGATAGAGGAGGCCACCGTCATCGCCAAGACCGCCGAGGACTGCGGCGTCGACGCGGTGAACATCACCATCTGCACCTACGCGAGCATCGAGTACATGAGCGCCACGCCCATGATGCCCTCCGGCTTCAACCAGCATCCGACCGCGATTATCAAGAACTCCGTGAGCATCCCGGTCATGGCCGTCGGCCGCTTCAATAACGTCCTGGTCGCCGCCGACGCCGTTGAGAGCGGCCGCGCCGACATGATTTGCTTCGGCCGCACCTCCCTCGCCGACCCCGAGCTGCCCAACAAGCTCGCCGAGGACCGCCTGGACGAGCAGATTCCCTGCATCGGCTGCACCCAGAGCTGCATCAGCGCCCTCACAAACCCGAACCGCGGCTTTAAGATAAGCTGCCTCATAAACCCCGTCACCGGCCACGAGTTCGAGTATGACATGAGCCGCGTCCCCGAGGACAAGGCCAAGCGCGTCCTCGTCGTCGGCGGCGGCCCCGGCGGCCTCTACGCCGCGATGACCGCGGCTCAGAAGGGCCACAAGGTCACTCTCTGCGAGGCCTCCGGCAAGTTCGGCGGCAAGTTCCGCCTGGCCTCCATCCCGCCCTGCAAGCACGAGATAGCCGCCGGCCTCAAGTACTACATCCACATGTGCGAGAAGCTCGGCGTCGACATGCGCCTCAACTGCGCCGTCGACGGGCAGTTCATCAAGGACATGGCTCCCGACGCTGTCATCCTGGCCACCGGCTCCTCCGTCGCCATGCCTCCCATCCCGGGCATCCGCAACGAGAAGTTCCTCACCGTGGCCGACGTGCTCGGCGGCGCCGCCCTGCCCGGCGCGAAGGTCCTCGTCGCCGGCGGCGGCATGACCGCCTGCGAGCTGGCCGACTTCCTCTGCGAGCACAACCGCATCGTCTCCGTCGTTGAGATGGCTCCCATGATAGCCGCCGACGCCGAGACCGCCCCGAGGCGCTTCCTCATGCAGCGCCTGAACCGCTGGAGCCACGCCCTCGACTTCTACGGCCCCTGCCTGAGCGTCTTCACGAGTGCGAAGATAACCGAGTTCTTCGACGACGGCGTCGCCGTCGAGATGAACGGCGAGGTCAGGGAGCTGCGCGGCTACGACAGCGTCATCCTCTCCCTCGGCGTCACGCCCTACAACCCGCTCGAGGAGGCCGCCCGCGCCGCCTGCGGCGAGGTCTACGTCGTCGGCGACGCGGTCCAGACCGGCAGCGCCAACAACGCCACCGAGAGCGCGCTTGCCGCCGTCCTCAGCCTGTAAGCGCCGGGAAGCGGTAAAACCCATCCTTCTCCGGGCGGCGTCCGCGGCCTTGCGCCCGGACGCCGCCGATTTCAAAAATGCAGAGGAGTCAACATGCTTAACTACACCTTTGTTCAGAACATAAAAATACTCGCCGGGAACGGCTGCATCGCCAATATAGGCGAGGTCGTCAGCTCCTTCGGCTATCACAAGGCCCTGTTCATCCACGGCGGAAGCCTCCGCCGCAGCGGCGTCGCCACGAAGGTCGAGGCCGCGCTGGGCCGCTACGGCATAGAGTGCGTGGACTTTGAGCGCGTCAAGAGCGACCCTCCCGCCTCCCTCGTAGACGAGGGCGCGGCCTTCGCGCGCGAGAACGGCTGCGACTGCGTCGTCGCTATCGGCGGCGGCAGCGCCATTGACATGGCCAAGGCGATTAACCTCCTGCGCTTCAACGAGGGCAAAATCCTCGAATACGCCGCGAAGCCGCACGTCCAGTCCCCGGGCCTCTTCGTCGCCCCGACCACGAGCGGCACCGGCGCCGAGCTCTCCACCGGCTCCGTCCTGACCGACACCGAGCACGACATGAAGATTCCCGTGCCCGTCAACAACTCCATGCCCGAGGTCGTCTTCCTCGACCCCGAGCTGACCGTCTCCATGAGCCCCGCCATGACCATGCAGACCGGCCTCGACGCCTTCTCGCACGCCGTCGAGGGCTACTGCAATCTCATGAGCAGCATGATGATGGACCCCATCTGCGAGAAGATTATGGAGATGATTGCCGAGAGCCTGCCCGCCGCCGTCGCGGACGGCGCGGATATGCAGGCCCGCGCCCGGCTGCAGGCCGCGGCCTGCATGGGCGGCTGGTGCCTCACGAACGTCTACGCCAACGTCGGCCACAGCCTGGCCCACGTCGTCGGCGCGCACTATCACCTCGTCCACGGCTCCGCCTGCTCCTACTCCCTGCCGCCCGTCCTGAAGCACATGGCTCCCGCCGTGCCGCAGAAGGTCAAGCGGATAGGCCGGATTCTCGGCGCGAGCTTCGACGGCGGCGAGACGCCCGAGCAGATTGGCGAGAAGGCCGCCGCCGCGTACATCGCCTTCCGCGACGGGCTGGGGATGCCTCCCGTGCGCGAGGCCGGCGTCGTTGTCGAGGACATCGACGCCCTCGCCGAGCTCGTCGTACACGAGCCCTTCGCCCAGCTCACGCCCGTGCCGGTCGACCACGCCGCCGCCGTCAAGCTGCTGCGCGAGATGCTCGGCCTCTGAGCCCGCCGGGTTTATATCCAAGCTTTCGGGCCGCCGTTTCAAACGGCGGCCCTTTTCGCGCATTTTATACAGAATATGCGCGAATCTGCAAGGTTTTGGTGGACGGGGCAGGGCGGCTGTGTTATAATATTCTCGAATTGTGCGTCCGCCCCGGCGGATGCGGTTCCAGACGTCGCGCCGCGGCCAAAAGCGCGAAGGCGGCCTTCCGCTGCGGCGGCTCATTGCGCGATTATTCCGGCCGGCCCCGGCGCTTTTTCGCCCGGGCCGTCTTTTGAAGCGGGGTGTGTTCATGAAAAAGCGGCTGCTTTGCGCGCTCATATGCCTGCTCGCGCTCTCTCTGCCCCTCTCCGCCTGCGGCACGGCGGAGGACGACGAGCCCGTCGCCGCCAGGGCCAGGAACGGCGTCGTGCGCGTGCTCTCGGTCCTGCCCAACCTCAACACGGGCGAGCTGGAAGTATCCACCGGCACCGCCTTCGGCGTGGGCCGGGCGGGAGAGCCGACGGACGTCTTCGTCACGAACACGCACGTGGTTCAAAACAGCTATGTGGACAGCTCCGGCCGGGTTGTGGACGCCCCGGCGGAGAGCGTGTACATAATCGAGGGCGACATCTCCTGGAGCAGCAGCCTCGACCCGGATTTGAGCCTGCTTATCCCCTGCACGGTGCTCTACGCCTCCTCCGGCGACGGGCCGGACTACGCCGTAATCCGCGCGGAGGAGGCGCCCGAGGGCCGCGTGGCCCTGCCGCTCCTCTCCGCCTCGGACGAGGCCGTCGTGGGCGAGGACGTGTACGCCCTGGGCTATCCGGGCAGCTCCGACCTCACGGAGGGCGGGGCGTATACCCAGACCCTGCTGGCCGACGCCGAGGACGTCACCGTCACGCGCGGCGTCATCTCCCGCCTCACCGACTCCGCGGCCTTCAACGCGCGGCTCATCCAGCACGACGCGCAGATTAACCACGGCAACTCCGGCGGCCCGCTCATCAACCCCGACGGCGCGGTCGTGGGCATCAACACCTACCTGCTCGGCGGCGACGTCTCCACCGGCGACGAGAGCGCGTACTACTCCGTGAGCATCGCCTACGCCCGCGACAAGCTCGACGAGCTCGGACTGCACTACGACGTGTACGTCCCCTCCGGAGGCGGCGGCCCCGTCTGGATTATCGCGCTCGCCGCAGCCGTCGTCCTCGCGCTTGCGCTGACGCTCTTCCTCGCGCTCCGCTCGCGCCGCCGCACCGCCGGGGCGCACGCCGCGCACGCGGCCGGCCCCGCGCGGCAGGGCCCGTCCGCCTTCGGCGGAGGCGCGGAGCCTCCCGCCTACCGGCCGCCCGACGCTCCCGCCTATCAGCCGCCGGAGACGGCGGACTATTCAGGGGATTGGGGCGCGCGGGGCCCCGCCCGGCCCGCATACGGCTATGCCCCGGCCCGGGAGGTCCCGCCGCAGGGCGTCCCGGCGCAAAAGGCTTTCATCCTTCGCGGCGTCTCCGGCGTCTTCGCCGGGCGGAGCTTCGCCGTGAACGGCCGGCTGAGCATAGGCCGCGGCGCGGAGGGCAACGACGTCGCCTACCCGGCCGACACGCGGGGCATAAGCCGGAGGCACTGTATGCTCCTTGTGAACTCCGGCCGGCTGTACGTCCGCGACCTCGGCTCGAGCTACGGCACCTTCCTCTCCGGCGGGCGGCGGCTGGAGCCCATGAAATTCGCACCCCTTGCTCCCGGCTCGACCATAAGCCTGGGTTCAATAAACGAAAGCTTCATAATTGAAGAAAGCGGAGGCGTCTGATATGGTATATTGCCCACATTGTATGCACCCCTCGGAGGGCAGCTTCTGCCCTCAGTGCGGAGGCCCGCTGGAGTGGAAGCCCGCTCCCGGCCAGCTGTCCGCCGGCGCCATGCTCAACGGCGGCGGCCTGCACCGCTACGTCACCGGAAAGGCCCTGGGCCAGGGCGGCTTCGGCATAACCTACATCGCCGTCGACCCGGACACGCGGCAGCGCGTGGCCGTCAAGGAGTGCTTCCCCGCCAAGTGCGTGCGCCGCGCGCCCGACGGCGTCACGGTGGAGGCCATGCCCGGCATGGAGAGCATTTTCGGCCGCGTGCTGGAGAGCTTCCTCGCCGAGGGCCGCACCCTCGTGCGCCAGACGGGGCTGAGCAGCATTGTCAAGGTGCTCGACTTCTTCCGCGCCAACGGCACGGCCTATCTCGTCATGGAATACCTCGACGGCGTACCGATGCACCGCCGGATCTCCCAGTCCGGTCGCATCCCGGCCGCAGCCGCGCTGGCCATGTTCCGCCCGCTCATCCGCGACCTCGCCCGGCTGCACGCCTCCGGGATAATCCACCGCGACATAAGCCCGGACAACATCATGCTCATGCCCGACCGGACGCTGAGGCTCATCGACTTCGGCTCCGCGCGCGACAGCGCGCAGGCCGGCGGCCTCTCCGTGGTCTTCAAAAGCGGCTTCGCGCCCGTGGAGCAGTATAGGGCCGAGGGCCAGGGCGCCTGGACGGATATATACTCGCTCTGCGCGAGCATCTACTACTGCATAACCGGCTCCGTCCCGCCCTCCTCCGTCGAGCGGCTGGAGAGCGACACGCTCCTTCCCCCCTCCCGCCTGGGCGTGAACATTGCTCCGGCGCAGGAGCAGGCGCTGATGTGGGGCCTTGCCGTCCAGCCGAAGGACAGGCCGCGCAGCGTCTCCCTGCTCGCCTCCGCGCTCTACCCCGCCGCGCAGGGCGGCGCGCAGCGCCAGACATACGAGCCGAACACCTATCAGCAGCAGACATACGAACAGCGTCAGACCTATACGCAGCAGCCCGGCGGCGAAGCCCCGGGCCCGCGCGAGGGCGAGGTCGGAACCCCGGCCCGGCCCGGCAAAGGCAAAAAGCGCGGCCTAATTTTCGGCCTCGCGGGCGGGGCGGCGGTCCTCGTCGCCGCGGCCGCGCTCCTGCTCACCGGCGTCCTGGGCGGCAGGCGCGGCGCCACGCCGGACGGCTTCAACTACGTCATAAGGGGCGGCGAGGCCACGCTCACCGGCGCGGAGCTCCTGAGCGGCGACGTGATTCTCCCCTCGGAGATTGACGGCAGCCCGGTCACCGCCGTCGCCGCGGACGCCTTCGCCGGGCAGGACGGCGTGACCTCGATAACCGTGCCCGTGCGCATGGAGGTCGAAGACGGGGCCTTTGAATGCGATTCCCTTCGCGCCCTGGCGCTGCACTCCGGCATGAGCTCGGAGCGCGGCTGGGGCTTCCCCTCGGACACGGCGGTGTACAGCCTGGGCGAGGAGACCGGCGCGGGCGCGCTCGAGGGCGTCGAGGTCGCCGGCGGCGT
>DVJK01000088.1 GCA_018716795.1 Candidatus Scatomorpha merdipullorum
GAGGCCCTTCTCGTACATGTGGACGAAGGTCTCGCGCACGGCCTTGGCGCAGGTGTCGTCCATCGTGAAGCGCTGCCGCTCCCAGTCGCAGGAGCAGCCGAGGGTCTTGAGCTGCTGCACGATGCGGTCGCCGTACTTGTTCTTCCAGGCCCAGACCTCGTCGAGGAAGCCCTCGCGGCCCAGGTCAAAGCGGGTCTTGCCCTCGTTCCTCAGTTTCTCCTCGACCTTTATCTGCGTGGCGATGCCGGCGTGGTCGTAGCCGGGCAGCCAGAGCGTGGAGTAGCCGTCCATGCGCTTGTAGCGCACGAGGATGTCCTGTATCGTCTCGTCAAAGGCGTGGCCCAGATGCAGCTGGCCCGTGACGTTCGGGGGCGGGATGACGATGGTGAAGGGCGTCTTCTCCGGGTCGCGCTCGGCGTGGAAGTAGTTGCCCTTGAGCCACATGTCGTAAATCTTGTGTTCGACCTCGTGCGGGTCGTAAACCTTCGGCAGCTCTTTCATGGCTTTCTCCTTTCGAATTTGCTCCGGCAAAGCAAAAACGCCCCGGAGCGTACTGCTCCAGGGCGCTTAAATCTAAGCGTGGTACCACCTGAATTCCATGCTGAAAAGCATGACACTCTCGGCTCTGTAACGGGAGCGCCCGGCGGGCTTAAACGTCTGCGGCCCGCTTCCCGGGAACGCGCTGCGCGCCCTCGAAAGCTCCGCAGCCCTTCAGCCGCGCGGCTCGGGGCCGACCTTCAGCGCCGCCTCACGAGGGACTTGCACCCAACGCCCTCTCTCTTCGCATCGGCAAACGCCTACTCCTGCCCGTCTTCGCCTTTTCACCGTGGTATTATATAGTACCTTCCCGCGCTTGTCAAGTCATGCGTTCATGCGCCTTATGACCGCGTCGGCGAATTCGCTCGTGCCGAGGCTGCCGCCGAGGTCGTATGTGAGCTCCCGCCCCTCGGCGAGCAGGGCGAGGACGGCGCGCTCGATTTTGTCCGCCGCGGCGCCCTCGCCGAGGTGGCGGAGCATCAATACGGCGGAGAGTATGAGCGCCGTGGGGTTCGCGTCGTTCTTCCCGGCGTGCTTTGGCGCGCTGCCGTGGACGGCCTCGAAGATGGCGGCGTCCCTGCCTATATTCGCGCTCGGCGCGAGGCCGAGACCGCCGACGAGGCCGGCGCAGAGGTCGCTCACTATGTCGCCGTAGAGGTTCGGGAGCACGAGCACGTCGAAGGTCTCGGGGTGCTGCACGAGCTGCATACAGAGCGCGTCGACTATCCTGTCCTCGAACTCAATCCCGGGATACTCCGCCGCGACGCTGCGGCACACCTCGAGGAAGAGGCCGTCGGTACACTTCATGATGTTCGCCTTGTGGACGCAGGTGACCTTTTTCCGGCCGTTTTTGACGGCGTAGTCGAAGGCGAAGCGCGCTATCCGCTCGCTGCCCGCGCGGGTTATGAGCTTGATGCTCTCGGCGGCGGTGTCGCCTATCATGTGCTCTATGCCGGCGTAGAGGTCCTCGGTGTTCTCGCGCACGACGACGAGGTCGACGTTTTTATACCGGCTCTCGACGCCGGGGAAGCTGCGCGCGGGGCGCAGGTTGGCGTAGAGGTCAAACTCCTTCCTGAGCGCGACGTTGACGCTCCGGAAGCCTACGCCCACGGGCGTGGTGATGGGGCCCTTGAGGGCCGTGCCGTCGGCGCGGACGGCGTCGAGGACGTGCTGAGGCAGGGGCGTGCCGTACTTCTCCAGCTGGCTCTCGCCCGCGTCGACGACGTGCCAGTTTATCCCGGCGCCGGAGGCGTCGACCACCCTGCGCGCGGCGAGGGCCACCTCGGGTCCGATGCCGTCGCCGGGAATAAGCGTTACGTTGTGCGCCATGTTCAGTCCTCCCTGTGCTCGCGCGTGTAGTTGAGAAGGCCGCCCGCGAGCAGGATATCCCGCTGCCGCGGCGTTATGTCGAGGCGCAGCTCGACCTCGCGGCCCGCAATCGAGGCCGTGACGGCCGCGCCCTCCGCCGCGGCGGCAATCTGCGCCGGGGCCTCGGCGATAACAATCTCGTCGCCCTCGCTCACGGCGTCGTAGTCGGCGGCGTCGGCGAAGGTGAGGGGCAGGATGCCGTTGTTAATTAGGTTGGCGCGATGGATGCGCGCGAAACTCTTTGCCAGCACGGCCTTGACGCCGAGGTAGAGCGGCGCGAGGGCGGCGTGCTCGCGGCTGGAGCCCTGGCCGTAGTTCTCCCCGCCTATGATGAAGCCGCCGTTTTTCGCCTTGGCGCGCGCGGCGAAGTCCGGGTCGCAGGGCGAGAGGCAGAAGTCCGCGAGGTAGGGCACGTTCGAGCGGAAGGGCAGGAGCTTGGCGTTCGAGGGCATGATGTGGTCGGTGGTGATGTTGTCGCCGAGCTTTATAAGCGCCTCGCCGCTCATCGTCTCCGCGGGCGGGACGGCCCTCGGGAAGGGCTTGATGTTCGGCCCGCGCACGACGTCGACGTTCCGGCCGTCGGCGGGAGGCATGATGAGCATCCCGTCGTCTATCTCAAAGCGCTCGGGGACGTCGTAAGGCGGCTCCGTGCCGTGGCGCTCCGGGTCGGTGAGATATCCCTCGACGGCGCTGACGGCGGCGGTCTCCGGGCTCACGAGGTAGACTCCCGCGCTCGGCGTGCCGCTCCGGCCGTAGAAGTTGCGGTTGAAGGTGCGGAGGCTTATGGCGTTCGTGGCCGGGGCCTGGCCCATGCCTATGCAGGGCCCGCATGCGCATTCGAGCACGCGCGCCCCGGCGGTGACCAGCTTGGCCAGCGCGCCGTTCTTGGCGAGGGCCTTGAGCACCTGCCTGGAGCCGGGAGATATCGTCAGGCTGACGTCCGGCGCGACGCGCTTGCCGTCGAGGATGCCCGCCACGCGCATGAGGTCGCAGAAGCTCGAGTTCGTGCAGCTGCCTATGCAGACCTGGTCAATCTTTATCCCCGCTATCTCCGAGACGGGCACGACGTTGTCCGGCGAGTGCGGCTGCGCGGCCATGGGATGGAGGCTGGAGAGGTCAAGCTCAATCTCCTCGTCATACTCCGCGTCGGGGTCGGCCTCGAGCCGCACCCACTGCCCCGCCCTGCCCCGGGCGGAGAAGAAGTCACGCGTGCGCTCGTCGCTCGGGAAGACGGTCGTCGTCGCGCCGAGCTCCGCGCCCATGTTGGCTATCGTCGCGCGCTCGGGCACGGAGAGGGTCTTGACGCCGGGGCCGCCGTACTCCATTATCTTCCCCATGCCGCCCTTTACGCTCAGGCGGCGGAGCAGCTCGAGTATGACGTCCTTGGCGGAGACCATGCGGTTGAGCTCGCCGGTGAGGTAGACGCGGCATATCCTGGGCATGGTGAGGTAATAGGCCCCGCCGCCCATGGCCACGGCGACGTCCAGGCCGCCCGCGCCTATGGCGAGCATGCCCGCCGCGCCGCAGGTCGGGGTGTGGCTGTCGGAGCCGAGGAGGGTCTGGCCGGGGATTGAGAAGCGCTCGAGATGCACCTGGTGGCATATCCCGTTGCCGGGCCGGGAGAAGACGATGCCGTGCTTGGCCGCGACGGTCTGGATATACCTGTGGTCGTCGGCGTTCTCGCTGCCCGACTGGAGCATATTGTGGTCTATGTAGGCGACGGAGCGCTTCGTTTTGACGCGCTCTATGCCCATGGCCTCGAACTGCAGGTAGGCCATGGTGCCGGTCGAGTCCTGCGTCAGCGTCTGGTCTATGCGTATGGCTATCTCGCCGCCCGGCGTGAGGTCGCCGTGGACGAGGTGGCCGGATATGAGCTTCTGGGCTATGTTCATTTCTCCCGCTCCTTCACAAATTTGTCGTATTCCGCGGCGAGCTCGCCGTCGCCTATGTTCGTCACGCGGCCGGACTCGTACTGAGCGTCCACCCAGGCGTGCAGGCGCTCGACCGCGGGATCGTGCTTGGATATCTCGCGCCCGAGGCGGCGGCTGAGCCAGACGGCTATGCCGGCCGCGCCGGAGTTGCGCGACACGCCCACCTTCGGCGGGCTTTTGAGTATTTTCGCCGTGTCGAAGATATTGTATATCTCCTCGTCCTTCAAAAGCCCGTCGGCGTGGATGCCGGCCTGCGTCGTGTTGAAGGCCGCGCCGACGAAGGGCGTGTTCTCCGGGATGCGGTAGCCTATGACCTTCTCGTAGTAGTCGGCGATATCGCGTATCACCGTGGTGTCCATGCCGTCGAGGCTGCCGCGTATCTGCGCGTACTCCATGACCATGGCCTCGAGAGGGGTGTTGCCCGTGCGCTCGCCTATGCCGAGCAGCGAGCAGTTGACGCTCGCCGCGCCGTAGAGCCAGGCGGTGCCGGAGTTGGCGACGGCCTTGTAGAAGTCGTTGTGCCCGTGCCACTCGAGCTGCGAGGCCTCGAAGCCGCCGTAGTTGCGAAGGCCGTAGATTATGCCCGCCACGCTCCTCGGCAGGCTCGCGCCCGGATAGGGCACGCCGTAGCCCATCGTGTCGCAGGCGCGTATCTTGATGGGTATGCCGCTCTCGGCGGCGAGGTCGTGAATCTCGTGCGCGAAGGGGACGACGAAGCCGTAGAAATCCGCGCGGGTGATGTCCTCAAAGTGGCAGCGCGGGTGTATGCCCGCGTCGAGCGCGTCCTTTATGACGCCGAGGTACATGTCCGCGGCCTGCCGGCGGGTCATCTTGAGCTTTTTATATATGTGGTAGTCCGAGCAGCTCACGAGTATGCCGCATTCGCGAAGGCCCAGCGAGCGCGCGAGGGCGAAGTCCTCCTTCCTCGCGCGTATCCAGCCGGTTATCTCCGGGAACTCGTAGCCCAGCTCCCTGCACATGTCCAGCGCCCTCCGGTCGCGCTCGCTGTACAGGAAGAACTCCGTCTGGCGGATTATGCCCTTCGGCCCGCCCAGACGGTGCAGCATCGTGAAGAGGTCGCGTATCTGCTCCGGCTCGTAGGGCGCGCGGCTCTGCTGCCCGTCGCGGAAGGTGGTGTCCGTAATCCATATCTGCTCCGGCGGGTTCGCCGGGGTGAGGCGGAAGTTGAAGGTGCACTTGGGCACCTCGTCGTATGGGAACATATCCCGGTAAAGGTTCCCGGCCTCGCGGTCCTGAAGCGTGTATTTATACTCGCACTCCATCAGGACGTTCTTCTTGTCGTTGAACGCAATCACCTCAGCGCCTCCTAACATAGCATCCTATGGGCGCTATTATACGATAGCCAAATGAAATTTGCAAGAGTTAATTTTGCAAATTTACATTC
>DVJK01000089.1 GCA_018716795.1 Candidatus Scatomorpha merdipullorum
CCACACTGACGCACCGCCGGCACGCGGGATGTGCTCCTTTCTTTCTGTACGCCGGGGCATTTGCGCGGTGACCGCCCAAATGGAGTGCCGCGGCGCCATGGACTGAGCTGCATTATACCATGACTGCTGCACAGTCATGGTATAATGTGTCATCTTTTTCGGTTTCCCCGTCAGGGGCGAGAAAAAGGACTTGGATATAAAGTAAAATATCCGCTCTGCGGATATTTTACCATAGCGCCGCGACCTGTGTAAACCGTGGAATTTGACCAGAATCCGTGAGTGGATTCCAGCTTGTTGCATAAATTGAGTTATATCTTCGAAACGTCCACGAGCTCGGTGGAGTCCTCGCTCAGGCCCTCGTCGAGCAGGGCGACGGCGGCGAGGGCGGTGTCGATGCTGGTGAGGCAGGGGATGCCGCGCTTGACGGCCTGGCTGCGGAGCTCGACAAAGTCGCCCATCGTGTCGTCGTGCAGCGCGCCCGTGTATATGACGAGGCCGATTCCCGCCCTCTCAAGCAGGCCGCCCATGTCCGCGACGCGGGCGACGTGGCCTATGTCGAAGGCGTAGACGCCCAGCCCGCGCACGGCCCTCGCGGTGTCGGGCGTGGCGTAGATATGGCGGCCGTGGGCGTCGAGCCGGCGGACAAGCTCGCCTATCTCCGCGAGCTGGCGGTTCTCAACGGAGAGGAGCACGCCCTGCCTCGCCTCGCCTCCGGCGGAGACAAAGCGGAACTGCGCCGCGGTGAGGCCCTTGTAGAGCGCCTCGGCGAAGGTACGGCCTATGCCCAGCACCTCGCCGGTGGACTTCATCTCCGGGCCGAGGAGGCTGTTGGCGTTGGGCACCTTCTCAAAGCTGAAGACCGGCACCTTGACGCCGACGAAGTCCGGGGCCTTCGCAAGCCCGTCGGGCAGGCCCAGGCTCTCCAAACTCTCGCCCATCATGACGCGCGTGGCGGCGTCGGCCATGTGCAGGCCGCTTATCTTGCTCAGATAGGGCACCGTCCGGCTCGCTCGCGGGTTGACCTCTATGACGTAGAGCTCGTCCTTGAAGGTGAGGTACTGTATGTTGACGAGCCCGCGGGTGCCCAGCGCGAGGGCGAGGGCGCGCGAGCAGTCAATGACGCGTTCGGTCATCGCCTCGCTGAGATTGTAGGGCGGGCAGACGGCGATGGAGTCGCCGGAGTGGATGCCCGCGCGCTCTATGTGCTCCATTATCCCGGGAATCAGGACGCGCTCGCCGTCGGATATGACGTCGCACTCGAGTTCCGTGCCGGGCAGGTACTGGTCTATGAGCACGTTCGCGCCGTTGCCCGCTGTGATTATGACCTCCATATAGCGCCGCACCTCGGTCTCGTCGTGGGCAATCACCATGTTCTGGCCGCCTATGACGTAGCTGGGCCGGAGCAGGACGGGGTATCCCAGCTCGGCAGCGGTGGATATCGCGCCCTCGAGCGAGTGTACCGCCGCGCCGCGCGGGCGCTTTATCCCGAGCGATTCGAGCAGGGCGTCGAACTTCTCCCTGTCCTCGGCGAGGTCTATGCCCTCGGCGCTGGTGCCGAGTATTTTCACGCCGCGGTCGACGAGATACTGCGCGAGGCTTATCGCCGTCTGCCCGCCGAAGGCGACGACGACGCCCACGGGCTTCTCAACCTCTATGACGCCCATGACGTCCTCGGGGCAGAGCGGTTCGAAGTAGAGCCGTGAGGCGGTGTCGTAGTCCGTGGAGACCGTCTCGGGGTTGTTGTTTATGATGGCGACGTCATAGCCCATGGCGCGCAGCGTGGCCGCGCAGTGGACGCTGGAGTAGTCAAACTCTATGCCCTGGCCTATGCGTATCGGCCCGGAGCCGAGGACGACGACGGAGGGATTGCTCCCGCGCCGCTCGCGCGCGTCGCAGTACTGCCCGCCGGGCACGGAGTAGAAATACGGCGTCTTCGCCTCGAACTCCGCGGCGCAGGTGTCGACCATCTTGTAGCTCAGCGGAGGCGCGGGAGGCGGCGTCTCGCCCGAGAGCTTCGCGATAAGCGCCTCGGTGTACCCGAAGCGGCGGGCTTTCTCGACGTTTTCCGGTGTGAGGCCCTTCGAAAGGCTGCTTTCCAGCTCCGCCATGCCGGCGAGCTTGCAAAGGAAGAAGCGGTCGACCTTCGTGAGGGAGTGCAGCTCCTCGACGGAGTAGCCCGCCTTGAGCGCCTCGAAGAGCGTGAAGACTCGCATGTCGTCAATCTCACGCAGGCGCATCTGAAGCGGGCGGCCGGAGGGCACGCGGCGGTTGAGGCTCTCCTCCTTAATGCCCGCGCCGCGTATCGCCTTCATAAGCGCGGCCTCGAAGGTCGGGGCGATGCTCATGACCTCGCCCGTGGCCTTCATCTGCGGGCCGAGGGAGTTGTCCGCGCCGTAGAACTTGTCGAAGGGCCAGCGCGGCAGCTTGCAGACGACGTAGTCCACCGCGGGCTCAAAGCAGGCGTAGGTCTCGCCCGTGACCTCGTTTCTAATCTCGTCGAGCGTGTAGCCGAGGGCAATCTTGGCCGTGACCTTGGCTATCGGATAGCCGGTCGCCTTGCTGGCGAGGGCGGAGGAGCGCGAAACGCGCGGGTTCACCTCTATGACCGCGTACTCGAAGCTCTCGGGGTTGAGCGCAAACTGGCAGTTGCAGCCGCCCTCTATGCCCAGCGCGCCGATTATCTCCAGCGCCGCGGAGCGGAGCATCTGATACTCCTTGTCGGCCAGGGTCAGCGCGGGTGCGACGACGATGCTGTCGCCCGTGTGGACGCCGACGGGGTCGAAGTTCTCCATGGAGCATATCGTTATGACCGTGCCAGCGCTGTCGCGCATGACCTCGAACTCAATCTCCTTCCAGCCGAAGATATAGCGCTCGACCAGCACCTGGTGTATCGGCGAGGCGTCAAGCCCGCGCTGGGCGACGCCCTCGAGCTCGGCCTCCGAGTGCGCGACGCCGCCGCCGCTGCCGCCGAGGGTGAAGGCCGGGCGGATTATGACGGGATAGCCCACGGCGCGCGCGGCGTTCTTCGCCTGCGCGAGGGTGTTCGCCGTGCGGGAGGGGATGGTCGGCTGGTCTATCGCGGCCATCGCGTCCTTGAAGAGCTGGCGGTCCTCGCTCTTGAGTATGGCGTCTATGTTCGTGCCTATGAGCCGCACGCCGTGCTCCGCCAGGAAGCCGGACTTGTGCAGCTCCATGGCGAGGTTGAGGCCCGTCTGGCCGCCGAGCCCGGCGAGCAGGCTGTCCGGCCTTTCCTTTTCGATTATCCGCTCCACCGTCCGCTCGGTCAGCGGCTCAATATACACCGCGCTGGCCATGTCGGGGTCTGTCATGATGGTGGCGGGGTTGGAATTTATGAGCACGGTCTCGACGCCCTCGGCCATAAGCGCGCGGCAGGCCTGGGTGCCGGCGTAGTCGAACTCCGCCGCCTGGCCTATGACTATGGGCCCGGAGCCTATCACGAGCACCTTTTTTATCGACGTATCCTTAGGCATGGCCTTCACCTCCCATGAGCGCGGTAAAGCGGTCGAAAAGCGCGCCGCTGTCGAGCGGGCCGGCGTGCGCCTCGGGGTGGAACTGCACGGAGAAGGCGTTCAGCCCCGGATAGTCCACGCCCTCGACAGAGCCGTCGTTGACGTTCACGAACCTCAGCTCGCCGGGCGTGCCCGCGAGGGACGCGCCCTCGACGGCGTAGCCGTGGTTCTGGCTGGTTATATAGACGCGGCCGGTCTTCAAATCCTTCGCGGGCTGGTTCGCGCCGCGGTGCCCGAACTTCATCTTGGCCGTGCGCGCGCCCTGGGCCAGGGCCATCATCTGATGCCCGAGGCATATGCCGAAGACGGGTATGCCGCCCATCAGCTTTTTAATCTGCGCAATCTCAAAGGCGTTCTCCGCCGGGTCGCCCGGCCCGTTCGAGAGCATGACGCCGTCGTGCCCGCCCGCGAGGACGGCCTCCGCTGGGGTGTCGTGCGGGTAGAGCGTCACGGCGCAGCCGCGCTGCATGAGGCCCGTGATGATGGACTTCTTGCAGCCGTAGTCCATGAGCGCCACGGAAAAGCGCGCGCCCTCGGGCGCGAAGCGCTTCGGCTCCGTCACGCTCGCCGCCGCGACCGCGCCCGTGACCGAATACGCCCTCACGCGCTCGAGCAGCTCCGGCGTGGGCGGCGCGTCCGTCACGGCGGCGTTCATGACGCCGTGGGTGCGGATTATCTGCGTTATGCGCCGCGTGTCCACGCCCGCGATGCCCACGGTTCCGTCGCGCTCGAGCAGCGCGCTCACCGTCATCTCGCAGCGGAAATTGCTCGGCGTTTCGCAGATTTCCCGGCAGACCACCGCCGGGGCGTGAACTTTTTCGCTCTCAAAATCGTCCTTACATATGCCGTAGTTCCCAAGCTGCGGGAAGGTAAAGCAGATTATCTGCCCCGCGTAGCTCGGGTCGGTCAGGCTCTCCGCCGCGCCGGTCATGCCGGTCGTGAACACCAGCTCGGCCGCGCGCGTGCCCCTCGCGCCGAAGGAGCGGCCCTCAAAAACGCTGCCGTCGGCCAGCAGCAGGTAAGCTTTCGCCATAATATCAACACCCTTCCGCCGCCGGGAGCGGAGGCCGGCGCATAAATATGCGTTACAGCCGCCTCTTTCCCGGAATCTATTGCATAATATACGCTGTTTTTGCGAATAAGTCAAGCATAATCCTGCCGCGTTGACAAAGCCGGACGCATGTGATAAACTGACTGTGTTAATGCGGTTAATACAGTTGCCGCACTGGAAATTTTAAACGCATCTTAAAGAACGTTGAGAGAGAATTTAAAACTCGGCGCTTATAATTCAAGCGAAAATACAAAGGAGGCGACGACATGGATACGATAAACATGATAAACTACGTGCTCTTGGTCGTGTTTTTCATCTGCTACGCATACCAGGCCGTCTACATTCTCATACCCTTTATCATAAAGCCGAAGCCGCATAAGGAGGCCGTCATGCACCGCTTCGCCGTGCTCATCTCCGCGCGGAACGAGCAGGCGGTCATCGGCAAGCTCATCGACAGCATAAAGCGCCAGAGCTATCCCGCGGAGCTCGTCAGCGTCTTCGTCTGCGCGGACAACTGCACGGACGAGACCGCGCGCATAGCCGCGGAGCACGGCGCGGAGGTCTTCGAGCGCTTCAACGCCGAGCAGGTGGGCAAGGGCTACGCCCTGAGCTATCTCCTCGGCCGCATCGACGCCGAATATCCCGAGCGGCCCTTCGACGCCTACTTCGTCTTCGACGCGGACAACGTGCTCGAGCCGGACTATATCGAGCAGATGAACCGCACATACTCCGACGGCTATGAGATAGTGACGGGCTTCCGCAACTCCAAGAACTTCGGCGACAACTGGATAAGCAGCGGCTACGCGCTCTGGTTTATGCGCGAGAGCTCCTGGCTCAACCGCTCGCGCATGCGCGCCGGGACAAGCTGCGCCGTCTCCGGCACGGGCTTCATGTTCTCGCGCAGGGTGCTCGACGAATGCGGCGGCTGGAACTTTTTCCTGCTCACCGAGGACATCGAGTTCACGATAAGCTGCATAACCGCCGGCCGCCGCATAGGCTACTGCGGCGAGGCCGTGCTGTATGACGAGCAGCCGACGAAGCTGGGCCAGTCCTTCCGGCAGCGCAAGCGCTGGACCAAGGGCTATGTCCAGGTCTTCATGAAGTACGGCGGCGCGATGCTGCGCGGCATCTTCAAGGGCTCCTTCGCCTGCTACGACATGTTCATGAACATCCTGCCCGCCGCGGTGGTCACCGTGCTGGCGGTATTCGCCAACATAGGCGGCTTCGCCTACGCGATACTCACGCACCAGGGCGCGTCCGTCGTGCTCGCAAGCGTGCTGGGCCTCCTCAACAGCATGTACCTCACCGTCTTCGCCATCGGCGCGCTGACCACGGCCTCGGAGTGGAGGCGTATCTACGCGCCGGCCTGGAAGAAGATAGTTTTCACCCTGACCTTCCCGCTCTTCATGCTCACGTACATCCCATGCACCGTCGCCGGCCTCTTCTCGCGCGACGTCAGCTGGAAGCCGATAGAACACACTCGCGCCGCCTCCCTCGCCGAAATACGCGCAGGGGAGCGCCGCACGGCCTGAATAGAGAGAACAAACACGGGGCGGCTCACGGGGCCGCCCCGTTCGCGCATTTAATTCGCAAAAGCCGGGAAACAGCGCGATTTTTGCCGATTTAAGCCGGAAAAGAGCTGGAAAAATAATTTTTTCACAAGATTATCAAAAAATTAGCGTTAAGGTATTGACAAAGATTTTGGATAGTGTTATATTATTCACGAACAGAGGAGCCC
>DVJK01000090.1 GCA_018716795.1 Candidatus Scatomorpha merdipullorum
GCAGGGCCAAGGACTTCAGCTTCATGCGCGTGACGCAATACGGCCCCTCCGCCGTGAACCGCGAATACGCGAGCTGGTCGGAGCTGCTTGACGCCTTCTACGGCGGGCGCGAGCGCGCTGAGCAGCTGCGCCGCGCCGCGCACGACACGATCAAGAGCGTCCGCACCCTCCGAGACCGCCAGGCGCGCAAGCTCGCCGCCCAGCGCGAGGAGCTTAAAAGGAGCGAAAACCGCGAGGAGCTGCGCCGGCGCGGCGACCTCATTACCGCCAACCTCTGGAGGGCGAAAAAGGGCTCTCGCACGCTTGAATGCGAGGACTACTACTCCGAGGGCTGCCCGACGGTCACGCTCGAGCTCGACCCGCTCAAGACGCCGCAGCAGAACGCCGCGCAGGCCTATAAGGAATACCGCAAGGCCGAGACGGCGGAAAGGCACCTCGGCGAGCTCATAGACCGGGGCGAAAAGCAGCTCGACTATCTCGACAGCGTCCTCGACGCCCTCTCGAGGGTGGAGTCGGAGCGCGACGTGCGCGAGATACGCGCGGAGCTGTACTCCGCCGGCGTCCTCAAGGCGCCCCGCGGCGCGGCGAAGCAGCGGAAAATAAAGCCCGCCGGGCCGCTGCGCTTCGTCTCCGAGACGGGCGTCGAGATTCTTGTGGGCCGTAACAACGTCCAGAACGACGAGCTGACGACGAAGACAGCCCGCCGCAGCGACGTCTGGCTCCACGCCCAGCGCGTCCACGGCTCCCACGTCATAATCCGCTGCGGCGACGAGGGCCCGGACGAGGCCACGCTCGCCTACGCCGCCTCCCTCGCGGCCTACTACTCCGAGGGCCGCGGCGCCGGCAAGCTCCCGGTCGACTACACCCAGGTCCGCCGCGTCAAAAAGCCCTCCGGCGCGCTGCCCGGGAAGGTCGTATACACGGACTATAAGACCATCCTCGCCGAGGCGCCGGAGTCCGTGAGCCCGAAGCCCTGAGCCGGGCGGACGCAATGCAAAAGGGCCGGTCCGACGGACCGGCCCTTTGCTTTTTTTACACGTCGAAGCGCGTGTATGGCTTATAGCAGTCGCGGCAGAGCGGCTTCCCGTCGACGCTGTGGGTGAAGCTCTCGGCGCAGACCTCGCCGCATCCGGCGCATTTGACGCTTCGGAAGAGGCGCGCGCCCTCCGGAAGTGGGATGCGCGTCTCCTTGACGTCGAAGAGCTCGGCGGGAGACTTGCTCTGCATATAGCGGAAGCTCTCCTCCCGGCTCATGCCCTCGGGCCGCTCGCGCAGGACGAGGCGCACGCTCCGGCCGCTTTTCCGCTCGTAGATATTGAAGGCCTGCTTGCCGCTCAGGTGGAACATGAGGTTGCCCTTTCCGGCGCTGCAGCCGAGCATGACCTGTATGGCGTCGACGCCGCAGGCGTCGTTCTCGCTGATGCAGCAGACCTCCTCGTCGTCGGAGAAGCTGAGGCCAAGCAGCTCGATGGCGTAGAGCGCGGCCTTATAGCCTATCGTGAGGCCGCCGCACTCGTGTCCGTGGAAGGCCGCGCAGTCGGCCCAGGTGGCGTTTTTCATCTCAATCACCTCAAAGCTGTATTTCGGGGAAGGGCACCACCAGGGGTATGCCCATGTAGTCGACGATGTGTACGTGCATGCCGTAGACCTCCTCAATGTTCTCGCTCGTCATGACCTCGCGGCCGCCGCAGGCGAAGACGCGCGCGCCGCGCAGGAAGAGGAAGCGGTCGCAGTAGCGCACGGCGAGGTTCAAATCGTGGAGGATGCAGACTGCGCAGATATTCTTCTCGCGCGCAAGCTCGCGCACGACGCGCATCGTCTCGTGCTGGTTGTGCGGGTCGAGGGCGCTGGTCGGCTCGTCAAGCAGCATGAGGCGCGGCTCCTGGGCCAGCGCCCGGGCGAGGGCGGCCTTCTGCCGCTCGCCGCCGGAGAGCTCGTCCACCCGGCGCAGGGCGAGGCCGTCCAGCCCCATGCGCCCCAGCGCCTCCATGGCGACCTCGCGGTCATGGGGCGAGGCATCCCAGGTGATGTGCGGCCTGCGGCCGAGCAGCACGCTGTCGAAGACGGTGAGCGTTCCGCCCGGCGGGGTCTGCGGCACGTAGGCGCAGACGCGTGCGAGCTCGCGCCGGCCGAGGGATAGAAGCTCCTGCCCCTCGGATATGACCTCGCCGGAGCGCGGCGTGAGGATGCGGTCCATGCATTTTATAAGCGTGCTCTTGCCCGCGCCGTTGTTGCCCAGGACGGCGACGACCTCGCCGGGCTGCGCCGTGAAGCCGACGGAGTCGAGCACGAGCCGCTCGCTCGTGTATCCGAAGCTGATATTCCTGACCTCAAGCACGCGCGGCCCCTCCCTTCAGCAGGAGATAGAGGAAGACCGGCGCGCCGAGGAAGCTCGTGATTGCGCCCACGGGCAGTATGACCGGCGCGATAAGCACGCGGCTGACGAGGTCGGCGAGAAGCAGAAGCAGCGCGCCGCCCGCGGCGGAGCAGGGGAGGAGCCAGCGGTAGTCGTCGCCCACGAAGCGGCGCATGGCGTGCGGGGCGACGAGGCCGATGAAGCTTATGATGCCCACGAAGGAGACGGCCAGCGCGCTCGCCGCCGTGCAGACGGCCATGCCGGCCAGCGTCACCGCGCGGACGTTGACGCCGAGGCTCGAGGCCGTGTCGCTGCCCGCGCCGAGGGCGTTATAGTCCCAGCGGCGCAGCATGAAATAGGCGAAGGACGCGGCCGTGACGGCGGCGAGCAGGGCGAGCTCGCCCCAGTTCGTGCCGCCCAGGTCGCCGAAGGTCCAGAAGACCACCGCGCCGAGCTTCGTGTCGTCGGCAAAATACTGCAAAAGCGTGCTGCCGCCGGTGAAGAGGCTGCTGAGCGCGACGCCCGCGAGAACCAGCGCGCCGGGGCCGAGGTCGCGCCTTAAGCGCGATATCGCGACTATCACCGCCGTCGAGGCGCTGCCGAAGACGAAGGCGCAGAGCGTGACGATATAGGGATTGTCTATCTGCACGGCGTAGTCGCCGCCGGAGCCCACCGCGCCGCCGCCGAAGACGATGATGCCCACGGCCGCGCCGAAGGCCGCGCCCTGGCTGACGCCCAGGGTGGAGGCGCTTGCGAGCGGGTTGGCGAGCACGCACTGCATGACCGCGCCGGACATGCCCAGCGCCGCGCCGACGAGGATGGCCGCGAGGGTGCGCGGCAGGCGAATCTCAAAGAGCACCGTGCGCGCCGCGGCCTCCCCGCCGCCGAAGAGCGCGGACAGAAGCTCGCCGGGCGAGAGCCTTATGGAGCCCGTGCCCGCCGAGACGAGCGCGAAGGCGACGAGCAGCGCAAGCGTCAGCGCAAGGCAGAGCAGCTTTTTCTTCCTGAGCCGGTCGAGGCCGGGATGCCTGAACTCCTTCATCCGCTCACTCACCGAGCTCGACCGGCCCGTACCAGGCCCCGTACTCCCCGAGGACGTCCAGATAGTCCTCCTCGCCGAGGAAGAAGGCGAAAATCTCGCCCGCCTTCGCCTCAAAATCCACGCCCGCGAAGGCCTCGGGGTAGAGCACGCTCCCCACGAAGTAGCAGTTGGCGAGGCTTATCTCCATGTTGTCATAGTAGCTCGTGGAGCTCGGGTACTGATAGAGCCGCCCGTTCCGCACGGCGTCAAGGCTCGCGTAAAAGTCCGCCCGCTCGGCGTAATCCTGCCGCACGAGGGCGACGCCGCCGGAGTCGAGGAATATGTACTCGGGGTTCCAGGCGAGAATCTGCTCCTTATCCACGGTGTAGGAGTCCTTGGCCTCGCCCGCGCCCTCGTCCGCGGGGTTGACGGCGTTGACGCTGTCCATGACCGGGTCGTTGACGCGGATGCCCTCTATCCCGTGCGCGCCGCGGAAGGTGGCGGCGGCGGGAAGGGCGCTGTGCCGCCCCTCCTCCGGGATGCCGGCGGTGAGCGCGGAGAGCTCCTCAAAGCAGGCGTCGACGAAGGCGAAGACGGCCTCGGCCCGCTCCTCGACGCCGCAGACCTCGGCCATTATCCGAAGCGAGCGCTCAAAATCCTCGCCGAAGAGCGTGCCCTGCTCGAGCGCGACGCAGGCTATGCCCGTCTCGCGCTGAAGGCGGTCGGCCACGTCGGAGGCGGCGGTGCAGAAAATGACGTCCGCGCCGGTCAGGATTATCGCCTCGCTGTTGTAGGACGTGTTCCCGGAGGCGTCCGTGCCCACGACGCTCTTGTCCGCCCAGGCCTCCTTCGTGACGTAGGCGTAGGCCGTGAGCGGGCTTATGTCGCCGCCGGCCATGCCGGAGTAGCCCGCGACCATATCGCCCAGGCCCAGGTACACAGCCATGCGCGGCGCGTTGCCCAGCACGACTATGCTCTCCACCGTCTCGGGCACGCTCACCTCCCGGCCCAGGGCGTCGCTTATGACGCGCCCTCCGGCCTCCGGCGCGGTTTCCGCCTCTCCGCCGCAGGCAGGGAGGCTGAGCGCCAGCGCGGCGAGTATGATAAATGCTATAATCTTCCTCAAATTCGAATCACCTCGGTTTTCTGCATTATAAACCGGGCCGCCGCCCCGCGCAAGCCCCCCCGGGGGTTAGGACGGCGCGATTTTTTTCACTCCGCCCCGCCCGAGTATTTGGAGAGGATGCGCATAAGGCTGCGCAGGAGGGGCGTGAGCTCGTCGGCCATGTACGCCGCGCCGTAGGAGCACTCGTCCGCGCCCTCGACGGGTATGTACCGCACGCCGGAGATGCGTATTCCGGGCGTGTCGGCGAGAACGGCGGCGGCGAAGCCCGCGGCGACGACGGAGCTGAGCGCCTCCAGGCTCTCGGAGAAGATTATCCCGCCCGGCTCGCTGCCGGCGATGAGCTGGTTCTGCACGGCGGTGACGCTCCTGGGCGAGGCGTCGGGCCGCGAGACGGCGATGAGCCCGCTCTCGAGCATGTCCTGCGCGCTCACGCTGCTGCGGCCGGCGAGGGGATGCCCCTCGGCCACGGCGCAGACGACGCGGCAGACGGAGAGCTCGCGATAGACCGCGCGGCGCGGCGCGTTCTCTTTAAATGTGGGCATTATCTGTATCTCGCCGTCGTAGAGCAGGTTTTCAAGCGCGTTGTGCGGCACCACGCGGAAGGCCGGCACAAAGCCCGGCTCCGTCCGGCGCAGCTCCGCGAGGGCGGAGGCGAGCAGGCGCATCTCCAGCGTGTTGCGGCAGCCTATGCCCAATATGCGCTGCTGCTCCTCCCGCGCGGCCTTCAGCCGGCCCTTCGAGACGTTGAAGAGGCGCAGTATCTCGCCGGCGTACTGCGTGTAGAGATAGCCGGCCTGGGTGAGGCGCACGCTCTTGCTCGTGCGGTTGAAGAGCTTGACGCCCAGCTCGTCCTCCAGCGAATTAATCTGGTGGCTGACGGCGGGCTGCGTGAGGCGCAGCTGCTCCGCCGCGCGCGAAAAGTTCAGATTGCTGGCCACGGCCAGGAAGCACTCCAGCTGTGTCGTATTCAAACAAAATCCCTCCCCTGCGGACAGGCCGCTTGTGTGCGATAGTGAAAATCTATAAAAACGTTTTATAGATAATAACATATTTGAATTTCACATTCAAGCCTCTTCGTGCTATAACTATCAACGTCAAAATTATTAAGGTCATTAAGAAAGGAGGCCGGAGAGATGGATATCGACCTCGGGGAGATGCTCAGAGACAGCCGCTGCATAAGCAACCGGCTGCACCGGCGCGGAAGCCGCGCGCTTGCCGAGCAGGGCGTAACCGACGTCCAGGCGCGGGTGATACTCTACCTGCTCAAGCATGCGGACACGGGCGCGTCCCTCACGGACGTACACCGGGAGCTGCATTTCTCCATGGCGGCCGCCTCGGGGCTTATAAAGCGCCTGAGGGAGAAGGGTTACATCCGGGTTGAGGCCTGCGCGCTCGACGAGCGGCGCAAGCTGCTCTACGTGACGGAGAAGGGCTCCCGCGTGCGGGAGGTGCTCGACTCCACGCTCAGGGCCATACCCTACCAGCTCTACCGCGGGTTTACCGAGGAGGAGGTCGCCACGCTGCACAGGCTGCAGAAGAAGATGCTGCGGAACCTCGAGCAGTCCGAAACCTGATTTCATTCAAGCCACGTTTGGGTTCACAAGCAATTGGAGGGAAAACCGCTTTGAAAATCGTTCTCAAACAGGCGGGCAAATACGCGAAGGACGCCTATATCACCATGGGCCTCACCTGCGGCGAGGTCTTTCTGGAGATACTGATGCCCTTCATAACCGCCATAATCATCGACGACGGCCTGAAGGCCTCGAACATCTCGGTCGTCGTCCGCTACGGCATACTCATGGTCGCCATGGCCATAGCGTCACTGGGCTTCGGCGCCCTGGCCGGCAAATTCGCGGCCAAATCGTCGACCGGCTTCGCCGCCAACCTGCGCGAGGCCATATACAACAATGTCCAGACCTTTTCGTTCTCCAACATCGACAAGTTCTCGGTGCCCGGCCTCGTCACCCGCATGACGACGGACATCACGAACGTCCAGTGGGCCTACATGATGTGTACGCGCATGGCCGTGCGCGCCCCGCTGAACCTCATCTTCAGCTTCATCATGTGCCTCATCATCTGCCCGCAGATAGCCCCGACCTTCGGGATAGCCGCGCTCTTCCTCGTGATAGTGCTGGGCGCGATTATGGTTGTCACGATACGCATCTTCAACAGGATGTTCGACGGTTACGACGACCTGAACGCCAGCGTGCAGGAGAACATCTCCGCGATTCGCGTCGTCAAGGCCTTCGTGCGCGAGGACTATGAGGACAAGAAGTTCTCCAGGGCCAGCACGGTGCTGTACCGCCTCGCCGTCAAGGCCGAGAGCCTGCTCGCCTTCATCAACCCCGCCATGATGCTCAGCGTGTACTTCTGCATCATCATGGTCAGCTGGATGGGCGCGAACCTCATTGTCGGCGGCAGCCTCACCACCGGCGACCTCACGAGCCTCTTCAGCTATATCATGAGCCTGCTGATGAGCCTCATGATGCTCGGCATGCTCGTCGTCATGATAACCATGTCCCTCGCCAGTGTCCGCCGCATAAGCGAGGTCCTGAGCGAGACGCCCGACCTCCACGACCCGGAGAACCCGGTCTTCGAGGTCCCCAACGGCGACATCGACTTCGACCACGTCAGCTTCTCCTACAAGACCGGCTCCGGCAAGAGCGCCCTCTCGGACATCGACCTGCACATAAAGTCCGGCGAGACGATAGGCATCATAGGCGGCACGGGCTCCGGCAAGTCGAGCCTCGTGAACCTTATCTGCCGGCTCTACGACGTCAGCGAGGGCGAGGTGCGCGTCGGCGGCATCAACGTCAAGGACTACGACATGGAGGCCCTGCGCAACCAGGTCGCCGTCGTGCTCCAGAAGAACACGCTCTTTACCGGCACGATACTCGAGAACCTCCGCTGGGGCAACGAGAACGCCACGCTTGACGAGTGCAGGGCCGCCTGCAAGGCCGCCTGCGCCGAGGAGTTCATCGACCGCTTCCCGGACGGCTATGACACGCGCATAGAGCGCGGCGGCAACAACGTCTCCGGCGGCCAGAAGCAGAGGCTCTGCATCGCCCGCGCGCTGCTCAAAAAGCCCAAGGTGATCATCCTCGACGACTCCACCAGCGCCGTCGACACCGCGACGGACGCGAAGATTCGCGCCGCCTTCCGCGAGACGATACCCGGCACCACGAAGATAATCATCGCCCAGCGCGTCTCCAGCGTGCAGGACGCCGACCGCATCCTCGTCCTCGACGACGGCAGGATAGACGCCTTTGACACTCACGAGAACCTCCTGAAGACGAACGCCATCTATCAGGATATCTACGAGAGCCAGCTCAAGGGCGGCGGCGACTTCGACCAGCAGGCCTGAAAGGAGGCATTAAGCCATGAATGAGAAAAAAGGACGCCGCGGGCACATCAAGGGCTCGATGCCCCTGCTCGGCCGCGTTATAAAGTACATGCTCGACAGCTACAAGTGGGTTTTCGTCCTCGTCATAGCCTGCATACTGATAAACGCCGTGACCGGCGTCATAGGCGCGACCTTCCCGCAGACCCTGGTCGACGAGTATATAGAGCCCATGCTGAACACGGGCGCGGACCTCTTCCCCGAGCTGTTCAACGACATCATACAGCTTATCTGCATCATGGGCGCCGGCGTCATCGCCGCCTACTGTTACAGCCGCCTGATGGTCAACGTCAGCCAGGGCACGATGCTCAAGCTGAGGAACGAGCTCTTCTCCAAGATGGAGTCCCTGCCGATAAAGTACTTCGACACCCACGCCCACGGCGACATCATGTCGGTGTACACCAACGATATCGACACGCTCCGCCAGCTGATAAGCCAGGTCATCCCGCAGACCATCAACTCGGCCATCACCATGGTCGCGACCTTCGTCACCATGCTGGTGCTCAACCCGGCACTGACCGTCATAAGCCTGCTCACCGCCTTCCTCATGCTTTTCGTGACGGCGAGGTTCACCAAGTTCTCCGCCAAGTATTACATCAAGCAGCAGCATGACCTCGGCGCGGTCGACGGCTATATCGAGGAGATGATGGACGGCCAGAAGGTCGTCAAGGTCTTCTGCCACGAGGAGGAGGCCAAGGCCGGCTTCCGCCGCGTCAACGAGGAGCTGCGCGACAGCGGCTGCAAGGCCAACACCTACGCCAACCTGCTCATGCCCGTCAACGCCAACATCGGCTGGCTGAGCTACGCCGTCGTCGCCATTGTCGGCGCGATACTCGCCATCAACGGACTCGCGGGCGTCACCGTCGGCACGGTCGTCACCTTCGTCGGCCTCAACAAGAGCTTCACCCAGCCGATAAGCCAGCTCTCCATGCAGATAAACTTCGTCGTCACCGCCGCCGCCGGCGCGCAGCGCGTCTTCGACCTCATGGACCAGGAGCCCGAGAAGGACGACGGCTACGTCGAGCTCGTGAACGCCAAGATAGGCCCGAACGACGAGCTCATGGAGACCGACGAGCGCACCAACATCTGGGCCTGGAAGCACCCGCACAGGGCCGAGGGCACGGTGACCTACACCCGCCTCGAGGGCCAGGTCGTCTTCGACCACGTCGACTTTGGGTACAACCCGGATAAGCTGGTGCTGCACGACATCAGCATGTGGGCTAAGCCCGGCCAGAAGATAGCCTTCGTCGGCGCGACCGGCGCGGGCAAGACCACAATCACGAACCTCATAAACCGCTTTTACGACATCGCCGACGGCAAGATACGCTACGACGGGATAAACATCAACAAGATAAAGAAGCAGGACCTGCGCCGCAGCCTCGGCATAGTGCTCCAGGACACGCACCTCTTCACCGGCACGGTCATGGACAACATCCGCTACGGCAACCTCGAGGCCACGGACGAGGAGTGCATCGCCGCGGCCACGCTCGCGAACGCCGACGGCTTCATCCGCCGCCTGCCCGACGGCTATCAGACCATGCTCACCGGCGACGGCGCGAACCTCAGCCAGGGCCAGCGCCAGCTGCTCGCGATTGCGCGCGCGGCGGTCGCCGATCCCCCGGTGCTCATACTCGACGAGGCCACAAGCTCGATAGACACCCGCACCGAGAAGCTGGTCCAGGGCGGCATGGACGCCCTCATGACCGGCCGCACCACCTTCGTCATTGCCCACCGCCTCTCCACGGTCCAGAACTCCGACTGCATCATGGTCATGGAGCTCGGCCGGATAATAGAGCGCGGCACGCACGACGAGCTTATCGCCAAGCAGGGCAAATACTATCAGCTCTACACCGGCAACTTCGCCCGCCAGAGCTGAGGTAAACATTTTTAAAGCCTCCGGAAAATCCGGAGGCTTTTTCGCGTTTTCCGCTCATTTTTCGTGGGATTTGAATATCAGCGCGGCGAGGAAGCCGAAGGCTATGGCGGCGCTTATCCCGGCGGAGGCGGAGCTGAGCGCGCCGGTGAGCGCGCCGAGGACGCCGTAGTCCGCCACCGCCTCGCGCACGCCGCGCGCGATGGTATTGCCGAAGCCGGTCAGCGGCACGGCCGCGCCCGCCCCGGCCCACTCGGCGAAGGGCGCGTACAGCCCCGACGCGCCGAGGACGACGCCCGCGACGACGTAGGCGGTCAGTATGCGCGCCGGGGTGAGCCCGGTGCGGTCTATGAGCAGCTGGCCTATTGCGCAGAGCGCCCCTCCGGCGAGGAAGGCCCGGAGGCAGGGGAGAAGCAGGTCCATGTCACACCTCCGTCTCGAGCGCCGCGGCGTGGCAGATACCGGGGATGCTCTCGCCCTGCTGCGAGGTCGTCGGGCTCATGAGCGCGCCGGTGGCGGCGAAGAGGACCCGCCTCCAGAGCCCGGAGCGCATATTCTCCAGCACATATCCCGCCAGCACGCTGGCCGAGCAGCCGCAGCCGCTCCCGCCCGAGCGGACGCCCTGCCGCTTCGCGTCGTATATGACAGAGCCGCAGTCCATGTGCCTCGCGCCGAGCGCGACGCCCTCCGCCGCCAGCAGCTCCGCGAGTATCGCGGAGCCCGTGAGGCCGAGGTCACCGGTTATGACGGCGTCGTAATCCTCCGGCGCGCGGCCCGTCTCCCTGAAGTGGGCGAGCAGCGTGTCGCAGGCCGCAGGGGCCATGGCCGCGCCCATGTTGGAGGCGTCCTTCACGCCCATGTCGACGATGCGCCCCGTCGTGACGCGCGTCACATAGGGGCCCGGCCCTCCGGCCGAGAGTATCAGCGCGCCCGCGCCCGTGACCGTCCACTGGCTCGTGGGCGTGCGCAGCGCGCCGTATTCGAGAGGGAAGCGGAACTGCCGTTCCGCCGAGCAGAAATGCGAGCCCGTCAGGACTGCAACATTTTGCGCCGCGCCCGCGTCTATGAGTATGGAGCCCAGGTTGAGCGCCTCCGACATCGTCGAGCACGCGCCGTAGAGCCCCAGATAGGGCGCGCCCGTCTCCCTGAGGGCGTAGGCCGAGCCGGCGCACTGGTTCAGGAGGTCGCCTGAGATTATGAGATCAAGCTCCTCCGGCGCGAGCTGGGCCTTCCCGCAGGCGAGGGCGAGGCATTTTTTGAGCAGCGCGCTCTCGGAGCGCTCCCAGCTCTTTTCCCCGAAGCGCGCGTCATCGGAGATGAAGTCAAAGCTGCGCTTGAGCGGGCCCTCGCCCTCCTTGCCGCCGGCGACCGAGGCCGAGGCCGATACGCCCGGCGCGTTGTCAAGCAAAAGCGTCTGACGACCCAGGCGTTTTGCACACATACGACCGCACTCCCTTCGCTTTTTGCGGCTTAGTATGCCGCGCGAGGCGGTGAAAATACGCAGATAAGAAAAATTGACCGGACATTCGACAAAATAGTAGATGATTTTTTTACTTTTCTCTGGTAGAATAAGCTTTGGCTATGCAAGGAGGACTGACATGAACGACCCCACTCTCGTTATACTCGCGGCCGGATTGAGCAGCCGCTACGGAAGCCTCAAGCAGATTGACCCCGTGGGCCCCTGCGGAGAGTTCATCATCGACTATTCTGTCTACGACGCGCTGCGCGCCGGCTTCAAGCGCGTCGTGTTCCTGATAGCGCCGGATATGCGGCGCGATTTTGAGGAGGCCATAGGCCGCCGCGTGTCCGGCAGCGTGGAGACCGTCTACGCCTACCAGAGCCTGGACAGCCGCCTGCCTGAGGGCTTCGCCGTGCCCGAGGGCCGGGTGAGGCCCTGGGGCACCTCGCACGCGCTGCTCTGCTGCCGCGAGGCGCTCGACGGCCCCTTCGCCATGATAAACGCGGACGACTTCTACGGCGCGGGCGCGTACCGGCTGATGTACGACTTCCTGCGCGGCGTAGACACGGCCGCGCGGCCCATGCGCTTCGCCATGGTCGGATACCGCCTGGGCAACACGGTGACGGATTCGGGCCGCGTCTGCCGCGGCGCCTGCCGCACCGCCGGCGGACGGCTTGACTACATACGCGAGCTCACCTACGTCGTCAAAACGCCCTCCGGCCCGGCGTACAGCACGGACGGCGGCGCGACGCTGACGCCGCTGGACGCGGATACGACGGTGAGCATGAACTTCTGGGGCTTCACCCCGGCGCTGCTCGACGAGATTGAGCGCCGCTTCCCGGACTTCCTCGCCCACGGCCTGGACGAAAACCCGCAGGCCGAGATGCTGGTGCCCAACCTCGTGGGCCGCCTGCTGGGCGAAGGGCTCTGCACCGTCGACGTCATGCGCAGCGACGACGTCTGGCACGGCATGACCTACCGCGAGGACAAGCCCGAGGTCGTCGCCGCGATACGCGCCCTGATAGAGGCAGGGGAGTATCCCGAGCGCCTCTGGCCCTGAGGCGGGCGAGAGAATAGAATAATTCAGCCCCGGACGAAAGTCCGGGGCTAAATCATTTTTTGCGCTCAGCCTCTGAGCATGCGCTTGCGCGCGAAGTTCACCATTCCCTCGTTCATGTCGTTGAGGCGGGTGAGGAGCTTGCCCGCGCCGTAGGCCGCGCAGGAGACGGGATCGTCCACGACGACGGTGCGGATGCCGGTGTCGCGCTCGACAAGGCGGTCGATGCCGTAGATGAGGCTGCCGCCGCCGGACATGACGATGCCGTTCTGGGAGATGTCGGCCACGAGCTCGGGCGGCGTGCGCTCGAGCACGAGGTGGATGGCCTCGAGGATGTCGCGCATGGGCTCGAGCAGGACCTCGGCGAGCTCGGCGGAGCTTATCTTGACCGTCTTGGGCAGGCCGGTGACGAGGTCGCGGCCCTTGGCCTCCTCGACGGCGACGTCGGGCCTCGGCACGACGCAGCCTATGCTCATCTTGAGCTCCTCGGCGGTCTTTTCGCCGAGGAGGACGTTGTGCCTGCGGCGGATATAGCGGATGATGGCCTCGTCGAAGGCGCGGCCCGCGGTCTTGATGCTCTCGCACTCGGCCACGCCGCCCAGGGAGACGACCGCGGTCTCCGTCGTGCCGCCGCCGACGTCGATGATAAGGTGCCCGTCGGGCTTCCAGACGTCTATGCCCGCGCCGCAGGCCGTGGCCACGGCGCTCTCGACGAGGTAGACCTTCCTCGCGCCGGCCTCTGTCACCGCGTCGACCACCGCGCGCTCCTCCACGCCGGTGATGCTGCCGGGCACGCTGACGAGGACGCGGGGCTTGAAGAGGCTCAGGCTGGTCACGCGCTTCATGAGCTCGCGCAGCATGGCCACCGTCATGTCGTAGTCCGAGATAACGCCGCCGACGACGGGCTGAATCGGCACTATGCTCGCCGGGGTGCGGCCGAGCATCTTCTGCGCCTCCTCGCCGACCTTCAGCAGCTTGCCGGAGAACTTGTCCACCGCCACCAGGGCCGGCTCGCGGACCTGCACGCCCTTCCCGCGGGTGTAGAGCAGCACGCGGGTGGTTCCCATGTCGAGCGCTATATCCTTGTCAAATATCGGCATATTTTTCAACCTTTCCGCCCCTTCGCGGGCATGGAAGTATCATAGACAAACGCGGCGCGGCTTAGTCCTTCGCGGGCCGCGCGACCGAGGCGCAGACCACGCCGGCGCAGCCGGCCTCCAGCAGCGTGCGCGCGCACTCACTGACCGTGGAGCCGGTGGTGATGATGTCGTCGATGAGCAGGACGCGCCGGCCGTTCACCAGCTCGGCGTCGACGGTCTGATAGGCCCCGGCGATGTTGCCGCGGCGGCTGGCGGCGTCCCTCATGCTCGACTGCGGCGCGGTGTTGAGCGTGCGGCGCAGCGTCTCGACGGCGACGTCGTCCAGCTCCAGGGCCGCGGCCATGGCAATCAGCATCGCCTGGTCGTACCCGCGCTCGGCCATGCGCTCCTCCGAGAGCGGCACCCAGGAGACGAGGTCGTACTCCCCGGCGAGGTTTTCCCTCACGCAGTCGGCCACCAGCCGCCCGAAGACGCCCGCGTAGGCCGTCTTGCCGCCGAACTTGTACCGGTGCAGCGCCTCGCGCACCCGCCCGCTGAACTCCAGCGGCGCGCAGATTGCCGAGACGAAGCCGTCCCTGTCCTCCCGCTCGGGCGACCTGCGGGGCAGCTCCCTCACACAGTCGGCGCAGATTCCGCTCTCGCCTCGCACAAGCTTGCGCTTGCAGAAGACGCACCTGGGCGGGAAAAACACGGCGGATATTCCTTCTGTGAGCCTGGCCATAGCCGTCTACCCCCTTAGGAAGTTTCTTTATCCCTTAAGCCTGAGCTTCAGGCCGCTGTACCTTCTCGACTGGACGTGGTTATCTATCATGCGCCGGGCGGCGCCCTCGTCGCCGACGATAATAAGCAGCTCCCGCGCGCGGGTAACCGCGGTGTACAGCACGCCGCGCGTCATGAGCCGCGGCGCGGCCTCGCCCACGGCGAGGACGACGGCGCGGTATTCGCTGCCCTGGCTCTTGTGTACGGTGACGGCCCAGGCGTGCTCGAGCTCGGAAAGGGCGTCGAAGCCTATCTGCGCGATGCGCCCGTCGAAGTCCACGGTCAGTGTCTCGCTCTCGGCGTCGATGGCCAGAATCTCGCCCATGTCGCCGTTATAGATGCCCGCGCCCGTCTCCGGCGGGCCGGAGGGAGACTCCTTCCTCCATATCATATCATAATTATTTCGGATTTGCATCACCCTGTCGCCCTCGCGGAAGGTGACCGAGCCGAAAATTTTTTCGTTTTTGCCCTCGGCGGGCGGATTGAGCGCCGCCTGAAGCCGGCGGTTGAGCGCGACGGTGCCGGCTTCGCCCTTGCGAGTGGGGCTCAGCACCTCAATGTCCTGCACGGGTATGCCCATGCGCGAGGGCAGGCGCGCCGAGCAGAGCTCGGAGACGGTCTCCGCCGCGCGGACGGCCTCGCCCCGGCGCAGGAAGAAGAGCCCGCCCGTGTTGGCCGTTAAGTCCGGCTGCTCGCCGGCGTTTATCTGATGCGCGCAGGAGACTATGCGGCTCTTCCCGGCCTGGCGGAAAATCTCCGTCAGCCTCACGGCGGGAATGACTCCGCTCGAGAGTATGTCCGCGAAGACGCGCCCGGGGCCCACGCTGGGCAGCTGGTCGGCGTCGCCGACGAGGACGAGCCTCGCGTCCTCCGGCATGGCGCGCAGCAGGGCGTCCATAAGAGTTATGTCAACCATCGAGCACTCGTCGAGCACGACGGCGGAGCAGTCGAGCGGATTTTCCTCATCCCGGGCGAAGACGACGCTCTCCCCGTCCGGGGAGAAACCGGCGCCGAGCAGCCTGTGCATAGTGGCGGCGTCGCGGCCGGTGAGGGAGCTCATGCGCTTGGCGGCCCGGCCGGTCGGCGCGGTGAGCAGGGTCGTGAGGCCCAGGGCGTCGAAGACGGCGAGGATGGCGCGCAGGGAGGTGGTCTTGCCGGTGCCCGGCCCGCCGGTGAGGGCCATGACGCGGCTTTTCGCGGCGAGGCGGACGGCCTCGCGCTGCTTGGGAGCGTATTTGACGCCCTGCTCGCGCTCGAGCGCGTCGAGGAGCCCGTCCGCGTCGACGTCGGAGGGCTTTTCGGCCACCATGCCGAGCAGGCGCGAGGCGACACGCGTCTCGGCCGCGTAGAGCTCCGCGAGATAGGTGACGTCGCGCCCGGCGAGCTCCGTGCGCACGACGGCGCCGGACTCCGCCAGGGCCTCAACCGCGGCGAGGGCGGAGTCGTGCTCCACGCCTATGAAGCAGGCCGTGGCGGCGGCGAGCTTGTCCGTGGGTATGAAGCAGTGCCCGTTGCCCGCGTTGTGCCGGAGCTCGAATACGGCGGCGGCGCGCACGCGGCGCGGGTCGTCCGCCGCCGCGCCCTGCTCGAGGGCCAGGCGGTCGGCCTCCGCGAAGCTGCCGCCTATGTGCGGCGAGGCGATTATGTAGGGGTCCTCGCTGACGGCGTCCATGGCCTCCTCGCCGTAAAAGCGGTAGAGCCGGACGGCGAGCAGGGGCTTGAGCCCATAGGCGCAGAGGAATTCCATCAGCCGCCTCAGCTGGGCCTGGCGGCGGAAATCCCGCGTGACGGCCTCGGCCTTGGCGGGAGAGATGCCGCGTATTTCCGTGAGGCGTTCGGGCTGCCGCTCGAGCACGTCGAGGGTCCTGTCGCCGAACCTGTCCACAATCAGGGCCGCGGTGGCGGGGCCTATGCCCTTGACCGCGCGCCCGGCGAGGTACTTATATATGTCGTCCTTCGTGCGGGGCAGGCTCCGCTCGGCGTACTCGCTTTTGAACTGGCGGCCGTGGTTCGGGTGAGTCGTCCACTCGCCGAAGACGTGCAGCTCCTCGCCCGGGTAGGCCGAGGGCAGCGTGCCCACGACGGTCGCGTCCGTGCCGCCGTCCGTCTCCATGCGCAGCACGGTCCAGCCGTTTTCTTCATTTGTGTAGATGACCGAGGAGATTTTCCCGTAGAGCTCCTCAAGTTCCGTGTCCTGCGCCATTATTCCCCTTCGTTCACTATGCTGACTCTTCCCGCGCGGCAAAGCGCCTCCATGACCGCGCGCGTGGCCTCGTCCGCACCCAGGTCGCGCAGCTCAATCTCGCAGCGCAGCGTGCCGTTTGCGCGCAGCCACTCTATGGCGGCGACCGCGCCCTCGAGGGCCGGATCGGGCCCGGATATGTCCAGCCGGAGCCGGATGCGCGTGCCCTCTCCCGTCCGCACGGGCAGAAGCGTCAGCCCGCGCAGGGCCCAGCAGAGCAGTATGACCAGCGCGGCAAAGGCCGCCGCGCCGAGTATGTTCCAAAGCATGAGCACACCTCCGTACCCATACTATGCCCGCCGGGCCCGTCCTGTTTCTGAGAAGGGCTCAGAATATGCTCGTGAAGCCGTAGGTGATGCCGGTCACGAGGAAGCCGGCAATCACGACGCCCAGCAGTATGCTCGGCAGCGCGCGGCTCATGCGCATGTCCATAACCGCGGCGATTAGCGCGCCCGTCCAGGCGCCGGTTCCGGGCAGGGGTATGCCCACGAAGACGGCGAGGCCGAAGAACTGGTATTTCTGCACCTTGTCCCACTTGCCCTCGGCCTTGGACTCGAGCCTCGAGACCAGGCGGCCCAGCCGCTCGCTCCTCTTCGTCATCCACTTGAAGATGGGGCGGATGAACAAAATGATGAAGGGCACGGGCAGCATGTTGCCCAGCATACTGACCCACATGGCGTCGAAGTGGCTCAGGCCGAGCCCGACGCCCAGGGGTATGGCCCCGCGCAGCTCTATGACGGGTATCATGGAGACGATAAGCGTCACGAAATACGCGCCCAAGTCCTGCCCGGTGAGCAGGTTTACGATGTAGTCGGTCATATGTCCAGTACCTTCCTGAGATATTCGCCCGTGGCGCTCTCCGCGCAGTCCGCGCAGCCCTCCGGCGTGCCCTCGAAGACTATCCTTCCGCCGCCGTCGCCGCCCTCGGGGCCGAGGTCGATGATGTGGTCGGCGACCTTTATGACGTCGAGGTTGTGCTCTATGACGACGACGGTGTTGCCCGCGTCGGCGAGGCGGTCGAGGATGGTTATCAGCTTCTGCACGTCGGCGGTGTGCAGGCCGGTCGTCGGCTCGTCGAGGACGTAGACCGTCTGGCCGGTGGAGCGCTTTGAAAGCTCCGTCGCCAGCTTGACGCGCTGGGCCTCGCCGCCGGAGAGGGTGGTGCTGCTCTGCCCGAGCTTCACATAGCCGAGGCCCACGTCGCAGAGCGTCTGGATACGGTCGCGTATCCTCGGGATGTTCTCGAAGAACGCGGCGGCCTCCTCTGCGGTCATGTCCAGCACCTCGGAGATGTTCTTGCCCTTATAGCGCACCTCAAGCGTCTCGCGGTTATAGCGCTTTCCCTTGCAGACGTCGCAGGGTACGTAGACGTCGGGCAGGAAGTGCATCTCAATCTTGATGAGCCCGTCGCCGGAGCAGGCCTCGCAGCGGCCGCCCTTGACGTTGAAGCTGAACCTGCCGGGCCCGTAGCCTCGCGCCTTCGCGTCGTTTGTCGAGGCGAAGAGCTCGCGTATGTCGCTGAAGACGCCCGTGTAGGTCGCGGGATTGCTCCGCGGCGTGCGGCCTATGGGGCTCTGGTCTATGCATATAACCTTGTCGACGTTTTCAAGCCCGTCTATGCCGCCGCATTTGCCGGGGCGGACGTGCGCGCGGTTTTTGACCGCGGCGAGGGTTTTATAGAGCACCTCGTTTATGAGGCTCGATTTCCCGGAGCCGGAGACGCCCGTCACGCAGGTGAGCAGCCCGAGCGGTATTTGGACGTCGATGTCCTTCAAATTGTTCTCCCTGGCGTCGCGTATTGTCAAAAATTTTCCGTTCCCGGGACGCCGTTTGAGGGGCACGGGTATCTTCCTCGCGCCGGAGAGATACTGGCCCGTAAGGCTCCGGGGCTCGGCCATTATGTCCTCCGCCGTACCCTGGGCGACGACCTCGCCGCCGTGGACGCCCGCGCCGGGGCCGATGTCGACTATCCAGTCGGCGGCGCGCATGGTGTCCTCGTCGTGCTCGACGACTATGAGCGTGTTGCCGAGGTCGCGCAGCTCCTTGAGCGTGGCGATGAGCTTGCCGTTGTCCCGCTGGTGGAGGCCGATGCTCGGCTCGTCCAGGACGTAGAGCACCCCGACGAGGGAGGAGCCTATCTGCGTGGCGAGCCTTATCCTCTGGCTCTCGCCGCCGGAGAGCGTCGCCGCCGCGCGCGAGAGCGTGAGGTACTGCAAGCCCACGCTGGCGAGAAAGTGCAGCCGGGAGCGTATTTCCTTTATAATCATGTCCGCAATCATCCGCTCGCGCACGGAGAGCTTCGCGGGCAGCTCCTCTATGAAGGCGAGGGATTTCGTGACCGGCATGTCGCAGAAGTCCATTATCGAAAGCCCGCCCACGGTGACGGCCAGGGCCTCCTTTTTGAGGCGCTTTCCGCCGCAGTCGGGGCAGGGATACTCGCCCAGGTACTGCTCATACTCCTCGCGCATACTCTGGCTCTGCGTGTCGCGGTAGCGGCGCTCGATGCTGTTCACAAGGCCCTCGAAGGGCTGGCGGAGCGTGCCCTGGCCCCGCGCGGTGTCGTACTTGAGCTCGAGCACCTCGCCGTTCGTGCCGTACATGAGCGCGTCCATGGCCTCGCGCGGCAGATCCTTTATCGGCGTCGTCAGCTTGAAGCGGTACTTCTTCGCCAGCGCGTCGTAGTACATCTTGGCGATGGAGTCGGCCTTGGCGTTGCCCCAGCCGGGCGCCTGGATGCCGCCCTCGAGTATGCTGAGGTTGGGGTTGCCGATTATGAGCTGCGGGTCGGCGCGAAGCTGCGTGCCGAGGCCGGAGCAGGTCGGGCAGGCGCCGTAGGGGCTGTTGAAGGAAAAGCTCCTGGGCGCGAGCTCGTCTATGCTTATGCCGCAGTCCTCGCAGGCGTAGTTCTGCGAGAAGAGCCATTCCTCGCCCGTGGAGACGTCGTTCACAAGCACCAGCCCGCCGGAGAGGCCCGCCGCGGTCTCCGCGCTGTCCGTGAGGCGGCGCGCGCTCTCCGCGCGGACGACGAGGCGGTCGACGATTATCTCAATATTGTGCTTTTTGTTCTTGTCGAGGACAATGTCCTCGCCGAGGTCGTACACGGCCCCGTCCACCCGCGCGCGGACATAGCCGCTTTTGCGCGCGTCCTCGAAGACCTTGGCGTGCTCGCCCTTGCGCGAGCGCACGACCGGTGCGAGGACCTGGATGCGCGAGCCCTCGGGCAGGGCCATTACCTGGTCGACAATCTGGTCTATGGTTTGCTGGCGTATCTCCCTGCCGCACTTCGGGCAGTGCGGGATGCCGATTCGCGCCCAGAGGAGGCGGAGATAGTCGTATATCTCCGTCACCGTGCCCACGGTGGAGCGCGGGTTGCGGCTCGTCGTCTTCTGGTCTATGCTTATGGCGGGGCTGAGGCCCTCGATATAGTCCACGTCGGGCTTGTCCATCTGCCCGAGGAACATGCGCGCGTAGCTCGAAAGGCTCTCGACATAGCGGCGCTGCCCCTCGGCGTATATCGTGTCGAAGGCCAGCGACGACTTGCCGGAGCCGGAGAGGCCGGTGAACACGACCAGCTTGTCGCGCGGAATCTCCAAATCTATGTTCTTGAGGTTGTTCTCCCTCGCGCCCTTGACAAAGATGCTGTCTCTCATGAAAAAACCTTTACCTCTCAGCAAAGCGTAATCAACATATTATACCTCAAGCCCCGTAACTTTTCAAGATACAGTAGCGTAAGGAAAAGCCTCGGCCCGGTACGGCGCGCCGCGCGAAAAGGCCCCGGACGCACCGGGGCCTTTTTCAAGCCTTGGCCTGAGCGCCGGCTCAGGGGAGCTTCGTCAGCGCTTCGCCAATCTTATACACGTCTCCCGCGCCGACGGTGAGGATAACGTCGCCGGGGCGGGCGGTGCCGCGCAGGGAGCGCTCTATATCGTCGAAGCTCGCGAAGAACTCGCTTCCGGGGATCTGCCGCGCGAGGTCGGCGGAGGAAATCCTGAGCGTGTTCGTCTCGCGCGCGGCGTATATCTCCGCGAGGTAGAGGACGTCCGGGCGGCGCAGCTGGGCGATGAAGTCCTCGAAGAGCGCGGCGGTGCGCGTGTAGGTGTGCGGCTGGAAGACGAGTATCGTGCGCTTGTAGCCCAGGGGCTCAACGGCGTCGAGCAGGGCCTTGAGCTCGCCCGGGTGGTGGGCGTAGTCGTCGTACACGTCCGCGCCGTTGAACTTGCCCTTGAACTCGAAGCGCCGCCCCGCGCCGTTGAAGCCCGCGAGGCCGTACTTGACCGCGTTTGGCCTCACGCCCAGGCAGAGGCAGGCCGCCGTGGCGGCGAGGGCGTTCTTGACGTTGTGGATGCCGGGTATGTGCAGCGTCACGTCCGTGAAGAAGCGGCCGTGGACGTATATGTCAAACTCGCTCGAGGCGCCGACGCGGCGCAGGTTTCGCGCGTAGACGTCCGCCCTGTCCGTGAGGCCGAAGGTGACGAGCTCGCGGCCCAGGGGCGCGAGCGTCTCCATGGTGTTGCGGTCGTCCATGTTCGCGACTATCTTCCCGTGCGGCGGCACCTTGGCCGCGAATTTGCGGAAGGAGTCCTCCACGTCGTCGAGGTCGGTGAAGTAGTCGAGGTGGTCGGCCTCTATGTCCAGTATGACCGCGATGGTCGGGTGGAAGGCGAGGAAGCTGTCGTGATATTCGCAGCTCTCGAGTATTATCGTGTCGCCGCCGCCGACGCGGTGCCCCGCGTGGAGCAGGGGAAGGGTGCCGCCTATCATGACGGTCGGGTCGCGCTCCGCCGCCATGAGGATGTGCGTACACATACTCGTCGTGGTCGTCTTGCCGTGGGTGCCGGCGATGCAGAGGGCGTTTTCATAGTCGCACATGATGGCGCCCCAGGCCTCCGCGCGCTCAAAGACCGGGATGCCCCGGGCGCGCGCCTCGACAATCTCCGGGTTCTCATCCCGGACCGCCGCGGTGCGGACGACGAACTGGATGTCCGGCGCGACGTTCATGGCGCTGTGGCCAATCTTGACCTCTATGCCGAGCGAGCGCAGATGCTCCGTCTTCTCGCTCTCGGCCATGTCCGAGCCGTCTATAACGAGGCCCATGCCCGCGAGGACCTCTGCCAGCGGGGCCATGCTCACGCCGCCCACGCCTATCAAATGCCCGCGCATGCCGGGCTTGAGATAATCCTGAAAATCTGCCATATAAGCTCCTGACCAATCCGAACAATAAGTTGCGCCGCGCAAATTGCGCTTGCGCATATCACATCCCAGAGATTATAATACATTATGAAGCGTAAAACAAGATTTAAAACGAGGTTTGGAGAAGGAGACGAGAAAACTGCCGCCGAGATATGTAAAATATATCCTTAATGCCATCGAGCGGGCCGGATTTGAGGCCCGGCTGGCCGGCGGCTGTGTGCGCGACACGCTCATGGGCAGGCGGCCCGCCGACTGGGACGTAGCCTGCTCCGCCCCGCCCGACGCGGTCGAGGCGATCTTCCCGCGCACGGTTCCGACGGGGAAAAGGCACGGCACCGTCACGGTATTGTACGGCGGCGGGAGCTGCGAGGTGACGACCTACCGCCTCGAGGGCGCGTACAGCGACCGCCGCCGGCCCGACGGCGTGCGCTTCACCTCGAGCCTGGAGGCCGACCTCGCCCGCCGGGACTTCACCGTGAACGCCATGGCCATGGACGCCGCCGGGAACCTGACCGATCCCTTCGGCGGCCGCGAGGACATCGAAAGGCGGCTCATCCGCTGCGTCGGCTCGCCGGAGGAGCGCTTTTCCGAGGACGCGCTGCGCATGCTGCGCGCGCTGCGCTTCGCCGCGAAGCTGGGCTTTGAGATAGACGGGCCCACCCTCGCTGCGATTTCGGACTGCGCGCCGCTGGCCTCGGCCCTCTCGGCCGAGCGCGTCGCCGCCGAGCTCGCCGGAATCCTCGCCTCGCCGCGCCCGGATTTCGCCTGGGCGCTCGCCGGCCTCGGGCTCCTGGACAAATACCTGCTGCCCGGGCGGGCCGTACCCGCGCCGCAAAGCGCGCTCGCACGGCTGCCCATATACGCGCGGACGGCGCACTTCTGCGCGGCGCTGGAGAGCGGCGGGAACATTACGTCAACCAAAAGCTTCCTGCGCGCCCTGAGATTCGACGCGCGGACAGTCAAAACCGCCTCCGCCGCGGCGAAGATTCTCCGCTCCGGCAGCCGGGACTACAAGCGCCTGCTGC
>DVJK01000091.1 GCA_018716795.1 Candidatus Scatomorpha merdipullorum
GGCGCTCAGGGCGGCGCATCCGGAGACGCTGAGCTTTGTGCGCGGGCTGGGCATGTCCATGGGCATAGGCGTCCGCGGCGGCGCGGACGCGGCCTATAAGCTCGTGCACCGCTGCTATGAGAAGGGGCTTGTCCTCATCTCGCTCTGCGGGAACATCCTGCGCATACAGCCGCCCCTCACCATCACGATCGCGGAGCTGCGACGCGGCTTCGCCATCCTCGCCGGGGCCATAGCCGAGCTGGAGACCGGCCTGATTCCCGACTCCGTACTGGAAAACCACCGCGGCTGGTAATTTAGACGCCGACAGGCCCCGGAATCCTTGGATTCCGGGGCCTGCTGCCTTTATACGCGCCTCGCCGCCTCGCTGTGCGGCGGGCCGCGGGATGCGAAAGCGGCGCCGGGAACTCGGCGCCGCTCGTTTTAAATACTTCAATCCGGCGTTTCCGGGCCGCTGCGGCCGGCTTTCCGCTCTATAAGCGAGACGAGCACAATAAGCGCCAGGCTTACGAAGAGGCCGAAGAAGTTGGACGGGAGCGAGGCCAGGAAGCCGGGCCGCATGGCCGGGATATACTCCCAGGCGAGGCTCAGCGCGACCGTGGCCGCGACGCTCACAAGCGCCGCCCTGGCCGTCGCGAAGCGCCCGTGCAGGCCGAACACCATCGGCAGGAAGGCCGAGACGGAGTAGAAAAGCCCACCGACGTAGCAGATGTTGACGATATCGCTCGAGAGGAGCGAAATCCCGAGGCTGAAGAGCGCCGTGACGTAGACCAGCGCGCGGGAGACGCGCACCTCGGTTTTGTCCGAGGCCGCCCTGCCTATCGTGGGCCGCCAGATGTCGTTGACTATCAGCGTGGCGACGGAGTGCAGGATTGAGGTGCCCGTGGAAATGGTGGCCGCAAACACCGCCGCGAGGCCGAGGCCCAGCAGCCCGTGCGGGAAGAAGCTCACAAGCACCTCCGGGAAGACCGTGTTCGTGTCCTCGATTCCGGGCAGCAGCTGCGAGGCCGCCGTGCCGATAACTCCGAGCGCCAGGGATATGACGACGTAGAAGCCCGCGGTGAAGACCGCCGCGAAGGTGGCGGTGCCCTCGTCGCGCGCGGCGACCATGCGCTGGATATAGTGCTGGTTCGTCGAATACGAGAGCGTGCAGAGCAGCACCCAGCTCATCGGCGTCCAGAAGCCCAGCCGGTCGAAGCGCAGGAAGCCCTCGGGCAGCCTGCTTACAAGCGAGCCCCAGCCGTCCGCGGCGCTGAGCGTGACGGGCACGGCGGCGAGGACGCTCAGCACGATGATGATAAAGAGCGCGCTGTCCGTGTTGACCACGCTGCGCAGCCCGCCGCTCGTCAGCGCGACGACAAGCGCCATGCTTATTATGAGCGAGACCGTGAGGTCTATGCCGGAGAGGACGTGCAGCACGGTACATGAGACGGTGAACTGCACGGCCAGCGCCGCGACGCTTGCGCAGACGTGCATGACGCAGGTGACGTACTTGACGGCGGGCGAGTACCGCTTGCCGAGGTATTCCGGAAGCGTCGCCGAGCCCATGGTGTTGAGCCTTCGCGCGAGGAAGAGGCCGACCAGCAGGAAGGCGGGCGCGGCGGCGAGGTTCCACCAGGCCCCGCTCATGCCGTAGATATAGCAGTAGCCTATCGCGCCCACGAGCGCGCTGCCGCCAAAGTCCGTCGCGGCCATGGAGAAGCCCGCCTGGAGCTTGTTTATGCCCTTGCCGGCCAGCAGGAACTCCTTCGTCGTGTCAATCGAGCGCGAACGCTTTGAGGAAAACCAGCCGACAAACAGCACGGGTATCAGTATGACGATGAAAACGATATAGTCTATGGCCGCCAAGGTCTTGTCCTCCCTTCCCTCGTTTTCGCTTTGGCTTACGCCGCGTCGAAGACGCGGTGCTTTTTCTCATAGAGGTGCAGCAGCGCGCAGCAGGCTATCACCATCGCCACGGCGGCTATCGTGAGCAGCCAGATATAGGTGTAGCCCGCGATCCCGTAGCTGTCGAGCCACTTGCCGCAGAGGGTGTAGAGCCAGAGGTCGGAGGAATAGCCGACGGCGGAGCAGATGCCCATGGCCGTGCCGGTGATGCTCATCGGCATCTTGGCCTCGGGTATCGGCGTATACATGCCGCTGCGCGAAGCGCCCATTATGGAGGAGAACAGCACGCAGATTATGACCGCGCCTATCAAGAAGGAGGCGTCCTGCGGCATAAAGGTCAGCGCGAGCAGCATTGCTATCATGCCGGCGGAGAAGATGCTCATGGTCTTCGGCGTCTTGAGCTTGTCGAGGAGCAGGCCGCCGGCCGTGGCCAGCAGCACGCGCGCGACATAGCGGTTATATATGGAGTAGCCCGTGGATACAGTCACGTCCAGGCCGTAGACCTCGCTGAGCATGGGGTTGAGATAGGTGCTCGTGGAGAGGGCTATGAACATGCCCATGACGATGAGGCCGTTGAGCCAGGTCACGGGGTGGCGTATCGCCTTCCCGGCCATGCTGAGCTTGAAGCTGTCGCTGCTCGTGCCGCGCACGTCCGCGTCCTTGACGAAGATGGCAATGACGACGGCCACAACGATGAGGATTACGGCGTAGATGGCCTGCACCCAGCGGAAGCTGGGCAGGCTGCCGAGCACGCCGAGGATGCCGTAGGAGCAGATGATGCTGACCGCGGAATAGCAGGTCTCAAAGAAGCCGAAAACCTTGCCCTCGTCCTCCGGCCCGCCCTGGGCCCTTACGAGCTTGAGGAAGGCCGACCAGTGGATGAAGGTCGTGGTGACGCCCAGCGCGAGATAGCTCACGACGAGGACGGTGTAGCCGCTCAGGAAGCAGATGCACAAGCCAATCGCCGCCGTGAGCAGCTGGGAGACTATAACCAGCTTCTTGGGGCTGAACCTGTCGGCCAGCAGCCCGCCGAAGAGATAGCCGGGCACGGCGGTCAGCCCGAACATGGAGATGAGCGAGCCCACCTGTTCGTTCGTGAGACCGAAGGCCTCCATAAACTGCGTGTAATACGTCGAACTCAGGTATGGCAGCGTATAGCACAGCGTGCTGAGCGTCATGACTGCGATGAGCAGATAGCGGCGCTTGTTCATTCCTTTCCCTCCCTTTTGCGTTTTCGCTTATCCGCAGAACTCGGCTCCGGCCTTGAAGACGTGCGCGGGGTACTGCTTCATGGCGGAGATGTCCTCGTCGGGCTTTCCGTCTATGACCACGAGGTCGGCTATCTTCCCGGCCTTGACAGTGCCGAGCCTGTCGTCCATCCTCACTATCTTCGCGCTGTCTATCGTGGCCTGGCGGAGGACGGTGATGTTGTCGATGCCGTACTCGGCGCGGGCCTCGAACTCTATGCCGGGGTACTTCGCCGCGTTCTCGAAGTCGAGGTCGGTGCCGAAGCCGACGGTCACGCCCGCCTGGGCGGCGAGCTTCATGCTCTCCACCATGTGGCGGATGGCATCGGAGGACTTGGCGATGAACTCGGGCAGGGTCGCGCCGGTGTAGTCCTTGGCGAGGGTGTAGGGCATGGCCAGGGTCGGGACGGTGCCGTAGGTGCCGTGCTTGAGCATCAGCTCCGCGCTCTCCTCGTCCATGTAGGAGGCGTGCTCAATGGTCTTGATGCCCGCCTTGACGGCCTCCTTGATGCCCTGTGTGCCGTGGCAGTGCGCCGCGACATAGGTGCCCAGCGTCTCCGCCGCCTCGGCGACGGCGCGAAGCTCCGCCGGCGTCGTCACCATCGCGCCCGGCACGCCGCCGAGGTTGAGCACCGCGCCCGTGCACATATACTTGATGAAGTCCACGCCCTGCTCCGTCTCCTGACGGCAGACGCGCAGCATGTCGGCCGGGGAGTCGATCTCCTTGTACATCGCGCCGAAGGAGGAGTTGCCGCGGGTCGTGGGCGTCAGTATCTTGCCCGAGGTGATAACGCGGCAGCCGGTCAGCGTGCCGTTGTTGATATAGTCTCTCACGGCGACGCCGGCGTAGTAGTCGTGGCCGCAGTCGCGTATCGTCGTGAAGCCCAGCTCCAGGTACTTCTTGGCGTAGCGCGCGCTGTTGAGGACATACTCGTTCTGCGGGGTCTGCTTGAGCTGGTTCCAGTCCTGGTTTACGAGCGGCAGATGCGCGTGCAGGTCGAAGAAGCCGGGCAGGACGGTCATGCCCTTCATGTCCAGCGTCTCGCAGCCCTCGCCCGCGGGCGCCATGCCCACGGGATAGATGCCCTCGATGAGCCCCTTGTCGAGCACGATGTCGGCGGCGGTTCCCTCGAAGCCCTCGGTCAGCTCCGGTATCAGGCGGCAGTTCTTGAGAGTCAGCATTGCAGTTTCTCCTTTCATTTTGGGGTTATTCGCTTCGCCATGGCTTTAATGTTATAAATGATAACAGAATCCGCTCCGGCTCACAAATCCGCCGCGTTTCCTCCTGGTGGAATTTATTCGCGCAATTTTCCACTTGCAATGGAAAATACGGCGGTGATATAATATAGAAATCAAAAAAGCCGGCAAAATCGCCGGCAAAACAGGGCTTGTTTCTTTTAAGTGGAATTATGGAGGATAGATATGGAAGACATTTGCAGGGAAATCGGGGCGCGCCTGCGCGCTCTCCGGCGCGACCGCGGCTATACGCTCACGGAATTCGCGGAAATTGTTCACCGCAGCAAGTCTACGCTTTCGAAGTACGAGCGCGGAGAGATAGCCGTGGACGTGGCGACGCTCGACGAGCTGGCGCGCGCCCTGGGCAAGAGCGCGGCGGAGCTGTTTTACGCCGGCGCGCCGGGCATAAGCTTCGCGGAGGCGCCGGAGGAGCGCCTTGAGGACATGCAGCGCTATTACCTCTACATGTACTCGGCGCACGAGGGCCGGCCCTGGGTGGCGCGTAACGCGCTCTTCCTGGGCGAGGGCAGCGCGCACATATACGCGGAGCTCCCCAACGACGAGGATATCTACGCCTATCGTAGCTGCTATATGGGCGTCTTCCGGAAGTCGAACTCCTTTGCGCGCATAATAGCCGTAAATCCCCTGCACGCCGACGACATCCTGATGCTCAACTACGAGCTCACGCTCAAGCCCGCGAAGGCCTTCACCGGCTTTCTGTGTACGATGTCGATAGGGCACTGGTTCCCCCTGGCCCTGCCGGTCATAATCTCCTCCGTGCCCATCGCCGACGAGGCCTGGCTCAAAGCCCGCCTCGCCTTCACCGCCCGCGACCTCCGCGCCTTCAAAAGCGTAAACGCCTTCTTCCACCGCACCCGCCCCCTAGACGCCGAACTCCCACCCCGGCCATGAAGCGCACGTGAATAAACAGCCCGGAGAAATCTCCGGGCCGTTTGGCTCTCATCCCGTCACACTTGCGCCTTCGCGCATCTCGGAATTCATCTCACTTCCTGAACACGAACAAATACTCGTGCGCTATGAGCAGGAAATTATATTTCACGCTGTTCGTCTTCCAGTATCCGGTCGCCCTGCTGAGAGTACCGCAGCAGGATATTACGAGGGATATAGGGAGACCGGTTATCATTTTCCTTTCTTGCTGGTACAATAACCACGTAAACGGCAGGGTTGCGGCCGTCTTGGCCGCGTGGTACGATTCAGACAAAAAGCGGGACGAAAGTGGCAGACCTGCTTGCTGGGTTTCTGCGGAATTACCCTCTTTGTAGACAGTCCGTTCATCCCGCGGGAGCCTTTTCTTTTAGGCTGGATGGGTGCGGCTCTGCCGCTTACCCGCGTCTCACACGCGCATGTAAGCTCTCGCACAAGGATGTTGTCCCGCATTGGAGGTTGTTTCATAGAAATTCCAGTCCCCGTTGCCGGCATAGACGTAAGCAAACGCTTCAGCGACCTGTGTGTACTAAGCCCGCAAAACGACGTT
>DVJK01000092.1 GCA_018716795.1 Candidatus Scatomorpha merdipullorum
AGGTCGCGGCGGAAGCGGTCCTTGTCCAGCTTCTCGTGGGTCTTGACATCCCAGAAGCGGCAGGTGTCGGGGCTTATCTCGTCGGCGAGCACTATCGTGCCGTCGGGCAGGCGGCCGAACTCGAGCTTGAAGTCCACGAGCTCTATGCCGTGCTCGAGCAGGAAGGCCTTGAGGACCTCGTTTATCATGAAGGAATAGGCCTTGATCGTCTCAATCTCCTCCGCAGTGGCGAGCTTGAGGGCCAGGGCGTGATAGCTGTTCATGAGCGGGTCGCCGAGCTCGTCGTTCTTATAGCTGAACTCAATCGTCGGCTCGTCGAAGACTATGCCCTCCTCGACGCCGTAGCGCTTGGCGAAGCTGCCGGCGGAGATGTTGCGGATTATAACCTCGAGGGGCACGATGGAGACGCGCTTGACAAGGGTGTCGCGCTCTGAGAGCTCCTCGACGAAGTGGGTGGGGATGCCGTTATCCATGAGGAGGCGCATCAGGCGGTTGGTGAGGCGGTTGTTTATGACGCCCTTGCCCATTATCGTGCCGCGCTTTTCGCCGTTGAAGGCGGTGGCGTCGTCCTTATAGGAGACTATGCAAAGGGCCGCATCGTCGGTGGCGAAGACCTTCTTGGCCTTGCCCTCGTACATCTGTTCGCGCTTTTCCATTTATTTTATCCTCCTTGCGTTTGTTAACCGTTGAGCTTTTTCTGAAGCGCCGCGTCCTTCGCGATGGTGGCGGCGGTCATCTCCTCGCGCATGGCGTCGAGCCTCGCGGCGAGCTCGCCGTCCGCGACGGCGAGAATCTGTGCGGCCAGCAGCGCGGCGTTCTGCGCGCCGTCAATCGCGACGGTGGCGACGGGGATGCCGGAGGGCATCTGCACGGTGCTCAAAAGGGCGTCCAGGCCGTCGAGCGTGCTGCTCTTTATCGGGATACCGATGACGGGTAGGGTGCTGTTCGCGGCCAGGGCCCCTGCGAGGTGCGCGGCCTTGCCCGCGGCGGCGATAATGACGCCGAAGCCGTTTTCGCGAGCGCTCCGGGCGAACTCGCGCGCCTGCTCGGGCGTGCGGTGCGCGCTCATGACGCGGGCCTCGGTCTCGACGCCCAGCTCGCGGAGCTGCTTCACACACTTTTCGACCACGGGCCAGTCGCTGTCGCTGCCCATGATGACGGCGGCTTTCTTTGCTGTCATGCTCTCTCCTCCAAAAAAGATGTCAAGGTCACGGCGACGAGGCCGTGACCTTGCAATTAACGGGTTATTTTACATAATCTCCGCCCTTGACGCGAGCGGCGAAAGGCAGGAAAAGGGCGCACGGGGCCCATTCGACAAACGTCAGCAGCCGGACCATGCACACCGCCCTCCCTTGAAGAATATACGTAGATTTTACCGTCTTCGCCGCGAAAACACAACCAATTTTCCGCCCCGCCGAAATTTTCAGACAAATGAACAACTTTCTCCCCGCCAAAAAGCCCGCGCCGTCCTTTTTAGCCAATAGCCGTCGCAAGAACAAAGACGCCCGCCCCGACAAGCGCCCGGCGCAAGGCGCGTCGAGAACGCCGCCCACTACGGTGGGTGCGAGACGCAGGTGCAGGCACCGAGGTAAGCAAATGCACAAGGGTGCAAACCTCCGCCCACCCTCTCGGCTCCCCTATAAGGGGAGCTGTCGCGGCCCAAAGGGCCGTGACTGAGGGGTTGCGGCCGGCGTGGGTGAGATGCGGATACCTTCCCCGCCCGCCCCTACGGCGTGGGATGACGGATAACGTCGGCACACCCGTACAAATGGTGCGCGAGCTGTGCCCGCGATATTGCATACGTGGGGTGATGGACGGAAGCGGGAGCGCCGTGGGAAACGTGGGTGCGGTTGGTCACGCTGGACGGATGCGTCTAACGCAGCCCGACGGTCACACGACCGCGGGGCGTCGAGGACGCCGCCCCTTACGGGCGGCAGCGAAACGAACGTTTCAGCATGGAACATAACGGTCACGGACAAACATACACCCTCAACATCCGTACACCTCACGGCTCCGCTGAAACTTACCCTATCGCAACCACCGTAGGGGGCGGCGTCCTCGACGCCCCTTCCTCTGGATGACAGACAACTTCGGTTTTACGCTGACACCTTCCCACACGTCGTAGGGCGCACCGTCCCCGGTGCGCCGCCGTTGTTTGACGGACTACGCCGTCTCTCGCGCGCCCACCTCCCCACACACCGTAGGGGCAGGCTTCCACGCCCGCCCGGCGCTAGTTGACGGATGACGTTGGTACGCCGCACCCACCTTGCACCAACCCCTCAGTCACGCCGCTTCGCGCCGCGACAGCTCCCCTTTCAGGGGAGCCGAGGGCCGGGAGGAGGTTTGCGGTGTTTACGCGACTATTTACCACGATGCTGATACCTACGTTTCGCTGACGCCCGTAAGGGGCGGCGTCCCCGACGCCCCGCGGTTGCGGGATTGCCGGGGTAGGGTGGTTGCGGATGGTCGGCGTGGCCGATAGCTCCAACGTTTGATGCGGCGCGTTCGGTGGTGTCCACAACCCCACGTATGCAATCCCGCGGGCGCAGCCCGCGCACCATTTCTTACGGGCGAACCCACGTAATCCCTCCACCAACGCCGGGCGGGCGTGGAAGCCCGCCCCTACGGTGGGTGGTTGCGCCGGTTGACGGGCAACGTTGTCTCGCCGCACCGACGTTGCGCCAACCCCTCAGTCACGGCGCTTTGCGCCGCGACAGCTCCCCTTTCAGGGGAGCCAAGGGCGTGGGCGGAGGTTGTTACCCTTGCGCGCCGCCTCTTATGCGCAAAATGACCAGCCCGGAGGCTGGTCATTTGTTTAGCTTTTGGCCCTCTCGGCGAGGCGCTTTATGGCGGTCTTCTGCGCGGGAAGGCGCTCGCGCTTTGGGTATTCGGCCTCGTAGTATTCGAGCACGGCGCGGGCGTCCGCGGGCTCGAGCAGGTCGATGAGCGGGAGGGCCAGGGTGTGGCTGGCGAGCAGCATCCAGTACGCCTCTTTGCTCTTCCTGTGCTCGTGCGCCTGGGCGAGCACGAAGCGCAGCGCCTCGGCGGCCTCGGCCGAGCTCGGGCCCTCGGCGGCGAAATCCGCCACCGCGGCGTTGAGCTGGGAGACGAAGTCGTCCTGGCAGCGCTCGCTGCCCGCGCCGCCGCCGAGGCCCAGCAGGCCGTCTATGCGGCGGCGGCCTTTGCGGGCCTCGTCCATGGCCTCAAGGTATACCGTGAAGGCCCGGGAAATCGCGGCGGGAACTGCCATCAGGCCCAGGGATTCTCGTCCGGGTAGGGCAGGCTCTTCGGCTGGTTGTAGGCTATATCCTGAACGCCGAGCATCTTCATGACCTCAAAGAGGGCCTTGCCGTAATGGCCGAAGGCGACGGCGCCGTGGTGCGGATAGCGCTTCGCGACCAGCACGTGGCGGTAGAAGCGGCCCATCTCGTGAATCGCGAAGATGCCGATGCCGCCGAAGCTGCGGGTGGCGACGGGCAGGACCTCGCCCTCGGCGATGTAGCTGCGCAGGACGCCGTCGGAGTCGCACTGCAGGCGGTAGAAGGTGATGTCGCTCGCGGCGATGTCGCCCTCGAGGGTGCCGCGGGTGAAGTCGGGCTCGCTGCCGGCGGGCTCAAGCAGGCGGTGCTGAATGAGCTGATACTTGACGGCGCGGCTGGCGCAGAGCTTGCAGCTCGGGGTGTTACCGCAGTGGAAGCCCATGAAGGTGTCGGTCAGCTCGTAGGGGAACTTGCCCTTTATCTCACTGTTATAGAGGTCGGCGGGGACGGAGTTGTTGATGTCGAGCAGGGTGACGGTGTCGCCGCTGACGCACATGCCGATATACTCGCTGAGCGCGCCGTAGATGTCGACCTCGCAGCTCACGGGGATGCCGCGGCTGACGAGACGGCTGTTCACATAGCAGGGCTCGAAGCCGAAGGCCTCGGGGAAGGCGGGCCAGCACTTGTCGGCGAAGGCGACGTACTGCCTGGAGCCCTTGTGCTCGGCGGCCCAGTCAAGCAGGGTGACCTCGAGCTGGGCCATGCGCTCGCTCATGTCGGGGTAGTAGCAGCCCTGGCCCATCTCCTTGGCCATGTCCTCGCAGATGCCGGGGATGCGCGGGTCGTTCGCGTGCGCCTTGTAGGCGACGAGCAGGTCGAGCTCGCTGTTCTCCTCAATCTCCACGCCTATCTCATAGAGGCCCTTGATGGGCGCGTTGCAGGCGAAGAAGTCCTGGGGACGCGGGCCGAAGGTTATAATCTTGAGCTGGCTGAGGCCGATAAGGGTGCGGGCAATGGGCACGAACTCGTCAATCATGACGGCGACGTCCTCGGCGGTGCCGACGGGATACTCGGGGATCCAGGCCTTGAGGTGGCGCATGCCGAGGTTGTAGGAGCAGTTGAGCATGCCGCAGTAGGCGTCGCCGCGGCCGTCAATGAGGTCGCTGCCGGTCTCTTCGGCGGCGGCGACGTACATCACGGGGCCGTCGAAGTACCTGGCGACAAGGGTCTCGGGGGTCTCGGGGCCGAAGTTGCCGAGG
>DVJK01000093.1 GCA_018716795.1 Candidatus Scatomorpha merdipullorum
CCGTCTCCCTGCACGACGCGGAAAAGGCCGTGCGCCTCCTCGCCGCGCTGCTCGAGGACCCCGCCGCGGGCGGGCTGTGAGGCCTAAAGCGCGCAAAACGGCCGCAGAGCCAAAGGCTCTGCGGCCGTTTCCGTTCCCGTCTGGTATGTCAGGGCATGTTCTCGAGGTAGTGGTCGAAGAGGCTGTTGAGGTAGTCCGCGGCGGCCTCGCCCTCGCCCCTCTCGAGGAAGTCGAGTATCTTCCTCCCCTGCTCGAGCAGGGCCTCGCAGCCCCAGAAGCGGGCGGAGTCCTCCCACAAAACGCTCCCCACGCTTCTGAAGGCGTTCATTATGAGCGGGAAGAGCTGGTTGCCCGAGAGGGTGCAGATACGGTAGTGGAAGCGCGCGAGCGCGTCCGCAATCGTCTTGACGTCCGGGGCGTGCGCGGCGCGCTCGGCGTAATCGGCCAGGAGCTCGCGCAGCTCGTCCATGTCCGACTGCGTGTGCCTCCGGCCCAGGCGTATAAGCGCTCCGCCCTCCACGGCGCTTCGCAGCTCGATTATGCTGACCACCATCTGCCGGTCGAGCTTGCCGCCGTTATAGCGCAGTATGGCGTTGAGCGTCTCCAGATTTCCGCTCTCGGCGAAGTCGGCCACGACCGTGCCGCGGCGCGGCGTGACCTCCAGGAAGCCCATGCGGGCCATGTCCTCCAGCCCTATGTGGACTATCGTCTTGCTTATCTTCATCTGCTCGGCCAGCTCGCGCTCGCTCGGCAGCCGGTCGCCCGGCTTGAGCGTGCCGGAGAGGATCATGCCCTCTATCCGCTCTATAAACAGCTCCTTTATCGTCGGGGCGACTATCTGCCCAAAGTCCATTCCGCTGCCTCCTTCCGTGGTATTGGTCCGACCGCGCGCTTCCGCCTTGAGGAAAGGGCGCGCAGCCTGCTTCGGGCCGCGCGCCCTCCTTCTGAGGAAGCCTCCGGGAGCCCGGGGCGGCCCTCCCCGACCCGGGAAGCGGCGCCGCCGTCCCGCAAAAACGGCCGCGTCAAAGTCGGAGCGGTCTTCCCCGCGGCAAGCGTCCTTCCCGCGGCTGTTCCCGCGCGCCGCCGTTTGCCCTCCGCCGGCGCGCCTTCGAAGAAATACGGTTCCTGCGGCGCGGCGCGCCGCCCGTGCGATGAAAGCGCTCATTGCTTTGCCCAAAATATATCACAAATTCGCCGAATTTACAAGGCTTTGCGGACATTTTGGCGCGTTTGTCCTATTTGCACAGAATCCGTGGTCAAACCAAAGACCACCCGCCGTTTGTCAGGCGGGTGGTCTTTATACGTATGTCCGGCCCCTCCGGGCCTTCTCAATGGCTGCGCGGGCCCACGCGGCGGCTCAGCCGGCGCTCGACGGCCTCGCGGAGCAGGGAGTACAGCATCGCGGTCAGCGGCACGGCGCAGAGGCCGCCGAGGACGCCCGCGATGTTGCCGCCGACGAGCACGGCGCAGAGCACGAGCACGCCGGGCATGCCGACTGCCTTGCCGACAATCTTGGGATATATCAGGTTGCCCTCTATCTGCTGGAGGCAGAGCATGAAGACGACGAAGAGCAGGGCCTTTATGGCGTCGGTGGTCAGGATAAGCAGCGCGCCTATCACGATGCCCACGAGGGCGCCGACGAGGGGCACGAGGCTGGTGACGCCTATGACCACGCTTATGACGTCCGCGTTGGGGAAGCGGAAAATTGTCATGCCTATGAAGCAGAGAATGCCGAGGATGCAGCTGTCGGCCAGCTGGCCGGAGATGAAGTTTGAAAAGGTCTCGGCCGCGCGGACGGCCAGTCCCTCCAGCCCGGCGGCGAAGCGCCGCGGGAAGAAGGCGTCGATGCAGCGGCGCACAAAGCGGCCGACGCACTCCTTCTGCGCGAGGATGTATACGGCGATGATGGTGGAGAAGACGACGTCTATGACGCCGCTGACGATGGCGGTGCCGACGTTGGCCGCGGTGCCGAAGACGTCGCCCGCCGTGCCGATAAGGCCGTCCACGCTCTCGGAGAGCGTGTTGCCTATGTCGGTGAAGACCTTGTCCCAGTTTATGTCGCCGAGGTAGGCGGAGAGGGAGAAGTCAAATGGCTCGAGCACCCGGTCGCCCCAGGCGATGATGTCGTTCACATAGTCCGGCATCTGCGCAATGACCGCGCCGACCGTCTCCACCAGGCGCGGGAAAATGACCAGCAGCAGCACGATTATGACGCCGAGCGTCACGATAAGCGAGCAGACGATGCTCAGCGGGCGGAGCAGGGCGCGCACGCGCGCGCTGCGGTGCTCGCGCATGGCGTACAGCGTCCGGTTTTCGAAAATGCGCAGCGGCACGTTCAGCACGAAGGCGATGGCGAGGCCGGCGGTGACGTTTGAGAAGACGCCCCAGACCCATCCGGCGAAGCCGAACACCGCGCCTATGTTCAGCACCGCGGCCAGCAGCACCACGGTGAAGACGATTATGAACAGTATGGTCCGCACGTTTTTCGAGTTTATGTTCAACGCCGGGCCTCCCTCCGGATAGATTGCGCCGCTTGTGCGGCGGGCGCATTACGGTTATCATAGCCATAATACACTCTTTTAAGCTTTCGGGCAATAGCTTTCTTTCATTCCCGGCGGAAAAGGCGGCGGAGGCGCAGAAGTTTTACGGCAATTTTAAATTTTGTGCAGTTTAGCAAACTTACAGTTGATTAAACGATACAAATGTATTATTATAAAGTTAAGCGGCATACTCACGGGCGCTGGGAAAAATTTAATAGAGGGAGGAGACGCAGGTGGCCGTCGGAACTGTTACAAGCACTGTGGAAGAGGAACCCGAAGTCCGAACAGCAGCCCCCGTAAAAACCCCGCGCCGAAGCACTGCGGTCCGCGTTCCGGGCGTGAACGCGGAGAAAGTCGACCGCCGTGTCAGAAAAACCAAGCGTCAGCTCCGTGAGGCCCTTACAACGCTGCTGCTTCAAAAGAGCTTCAGCGAAATCACAGTCCGCGAGATATCGGAGCTGGCCGATGTCAACCGCGGCACGTTCTACACGCACTATCGTGATACGGCAGATTTGCTGGGCCAGCTTGAAGATACGTTCCTGGAGAGGTTACAGGGCATAAACGTAGTCGTAAAACGTCAGGACTGGGAAGGCGCGACCTACGCTTACCTCGAAGAAGTGCTCGCGCTCTGCCACGACAACGCCGATATTTACAGGGCTCTTGTCCGCAACAACGGTGACATGGACTTTCAGAAGCGTTTCGTGAGCACTCTGCGCAACCAGTACCTGCACAACTTCCTCGCGCATGTCTGCCGCACCGAGGAGCGGATTAGGGAGATGTACTGCGCGTACATCGTCCAGGGCATGCTGGCCATAGTGGCGCTGTGGCTCGATTCAGGCATGAAGGAGACGCCCGAGCAGATGGCAAGGCTCGGCGGCGACTTCATTATGCGCGGTGTCAAAGGCTTGAGGTGAACGTCCGGCCCGCTCGAAACCCGCGCGCACGGCGGCCCTCCCGCCGAGGGAGGGCCGTATCCATATCTAAGCTTTGGAGGACTCGAATGAAATTCAACTTTGGTAACTTCGGCGGCTTTCAGCAGGATCCCGAGAGCGGCGAGTACAGCTGGACGCCGCCCAACCGCCAAAATTCCCGGCCCAAGAAGCCCCGCAGGGCCATGTCCGCGGGCAAGTCGGCGGTGCTGAGCATAGTCATCACCCTCGTCTTCGGCTTTCTGTACTTCTACTTTGAGCTGCCCGCGCTCAACATCCACTCCGGCGAGCTTTATATCTTCATCATCCTGCTCTGCCTCGTGTGGTGCGCGAGCTCGCTGATTCTCGGCGGCTTCCGCGCGAGCTCCGTCAAGGAGTACGTCGGCGTCGCCCGGAAGAAGGCCGCGGTGCCCTTTTATATAATCTGCCTCTGCGCGCTCGTCGCCGTCGTCGGCAGCGTCATCGGCTGGAAGCTCTTCCGCGCTAAGGACTACGCCGCGCTCCTGCCCATAGAGCAGGGCGACTTCGCCACCGACGTCGCGGAGATAAGCTTCGACCAGATACCCATGCTCGACGACGCCTCGGCCAACGTCCTCGCCACCCGCCGCCTCGGCGAGCTGAGCGACCTCGTCAGCCAGTTTGAGGTCAATTCCGAGAGCTATCAGATAAACTACCACGGCCGCCCCGTGCGCGTCACCTACCTCAACTACGGCGACGTCTTCAAGTGGTGGAACAACCAGAAAAACGGCATCCCCGCCTACCTCGTCATCGACATGGTGACGCAGGAGGTCGAGGTCGCGCGAATAGAAAACGGCATACGGTACTCGCCCAGCGAGTATTTCTTCCGCGACCTGGACCGCCACCTGCGCTTCAACTACCCCACGCTGATGTTCTCCGACGTCAACTTTGAGGTCAACGAGGACGGCGAGCCGTACTGGGTCGCCAGCGTCATAACCAAGAAGATAGGCCTCTTCGGCGGCGAGGACGTCACCGGCGCGGTGCTGCTCAACGCCGTCACCGGCGAGAGCGAATACCTGGAGATGAGCGAGATACCGCAGTGGGTCGACCGCGTCGCCACCGCCGACCTCATAAACGAGCAGTACAACTACTACGGACTCTACCAGGGCGGCTTCTGGAACAGCCTCTTTGGGCAGAGCGGCTGCACGGAGGTCACCGCGCTCTATAACTACATCGCCCAGGACGACGACGTCTGGATGTACACCGGCGTCACC
>DVJK01000094.1 GCA_018716795.1 Candidatus Scatomorpha merdipullorum
GGCGCTGTATGTACCCGCGTCGAGCAGGAGCAGCCACGCGGCAAAGAGCAGCGCGCAGCTCAATTGCAGCGAGCGTATGGTCAGCTCCCATGCCGGCTCGCTCATGGCGAGAATCCGCCGTATAAGCCTCATATCTATCACCCGAGACCAGTATATCGCGTCAGGCGCGGCCGGAACAAGGCAAAAAATTTGCCAGAGGCCGCGCTTTGCTCTTGGCGGAGGGCGGGAGGCTGTGGTATACTTATGTAAAGCTGCGCATCAGGAGGTTTATACATATGAAATGCCCGTACTGCGGTTACTCCGAAAGCCGAGTTATCGACTCCCGCCCCGCCGAGGAAGGGGCCACGATACGCCGCCGCCGCGAGTGCCTGGCCTGCTCCAAGCGGTTCACCACCTACGAGATTATCGAGCGCCTGCCCCTCGTCGTCATAAAGCGCGACGGCTCGCGCCAGACCTTCGACAAGCTCAAGCTGATAAACGGCATGGTGAGGGCCTGCGAGAAGCGCCCCGTCGCCCTCTCCTCCCTCGAGCAGATTGCCGACGACATAGAGCAGGAGCTTCAGAGCGCGCTCGAGCGCGAGATAAGCACCACGGAGATAGGCGAGATGGTCATGGACCGGCTCAAAGACGTGGACGAGGTCGCCTACGTCCGCTTTGCCAGCGTCTACCGCTCCTTCAAGGACATCAACACCTTCATGGAGGAGCTCACAAAGCTCCTGCGGCAGAAGGAGAAATAAGCGGGCCGCTGCGCCGGCGAGGGCCCGCCGGCGCGGTCAGAACACGCTTGCGGCCGTCACGCGCTCCATCTCGTAGAGGCTTCGCACGTGGCCCGTCAGCCCGGAGTACATGGCCAGCGCGCTCTCCGGCTCGGCCTCGAGCGCGCTTATGAGGTCGCGGAAGCCATAGGTCACGGCGTCTATCTCCGTGTGGCGGATGAAAACGCCCGTGTAGGCCTCGCGCGAGCGCCAGATGCCGAGGGCCTCGTCGGCGAGTGAGAGCGCGCGCTCATAGTCGCCGGCGCGGCAGCTGGCCTCGGACACGGCGAGAGTGCCGCATATCTTCCCGGTGAAGCCGTCCAGGAAGCGCGTGTTTGCCGCCCCGCCCGCGAGCAGGGCGAGAAGCAGCAGCGCCGCGAAGAGCTCACGTTTCACCTTTCATGCCTCCTTCGGCGCGCAGAAGACCGCGCCTTTTTTGTCGGCCGTGAACAGATAGGCGTCCCCCGGCCGGGCCAGCCCGAACCTCGCGAGCTCCCGCCGGAGCCAGGCCTCGTCGCGCCCCAGGGCGGCGAGGTTGTCCGAGAGGACGCGCCCGTCGTTCACGACTATGACGGGGTAGCCGCCGTCGGAGGGGGAGAGGCCCAGATCCTCCGCCGTCGCCGGGCGGTAGGGCGGATAGAGCACGGCGTTCAGCTCGCCGTCGGTTTCCAGAATCGCGTATTGCACTTGGGATAAATCTGTGATATTCTTACTGCGCAGCTGCTCCATGAGCTCGTCCGGCGTGAAGCGCGCGCGGCGCATCTCGCGCTGGTTTATCCTGCCCTCGGCCACCAGGAAGCTCGGCCGCCCGAAGAGCGCAGAGCGCAGCCGGGGTGAGCGGAGGGCCGCGCCGGAGATAAGCGCCTCGCAGCAGAAGAGCACCGCCATGGGCAGCAGGCCGTTCAAAAGCGGGATGCCTATGTCCTGGAGCGGGTGCGCGCCCAGGTCGGCTATAAGCACCGCCACGGCCAGCTCGGGCAGCTCCAGCTCGCTGAGCTGACGCTTCCCCATCAGCCGCATGAAGGCGAGCAGGGAGAAGTAGACGATAAGCGTCCGGATTATGACTATTGCCAATGACATCACCGCATATATTATTACAATTACGGAGGGGAATTATGAGCAACAATTCTAATGTACGTCCCGAGATGGAGCGCATTGCCACGCCCGAGCTCGCCGAGGCCTTTATCGCCGGGCAGGTCGAGGCCCTGCGCGCGCAGATAGGCTCCGGCAAGGTCCTGCTGGCCCTCTCCGGCGGCGTGGATTCTTCCGTCGTCGCCGCGTTGCTCATTAAGGCCGTCGGCAGGCAGCTCGAGTGCGTACACGTCAACCACGGGCTCATGCGCAAGGGCGAGAGCGAGCAGGTCATAGAGGTCTTCCGCCATCAGCTGGGCGCGAACCTGACATACGTCGACGCCGTCGACCGCTTCCTCGACAAGCTCGCGGGCGTTGCGAATCCCGAGGAGAAGCGCAAGATTATCGGCGCCGAGTTCATCCGCGTCTTTGAGGAGGAGGCCCGGAAGCTCGAGGGCATAGGCTTCCTCGCCCAGGGCACCATATACCCCGACATCGTCGAGTCCGGCCCGGTCAAGAGCCACCACAACGTCGGCGGCCTGCCCGAGGACCTGAAGTTTGAGCTCGTCGAGCCGCTCAAGTTCCTTTATAAGGACGAGGTGCGCGTGGTCGGCAAGGCCCTCGGCCTGCCCGACAGCATGGTCTACCGCCAGCCCTTCCCGGGCCCCGGCCTCGGCGTGCGCTGCACGGGCGCCATTACCCGCGACAGGCTTGAGGCCGTCCGCGAGAGCGACGCGATACTGCGCGAGGAGTTCGCGGCCGCGGGGCTTGACAAGACCGTATGGCAGTATTTCACCGTCGTCCCCGACATCACCAGCACCGGCGTGCGCGACGGCAGGCGCGTCGACGCCTGGCCGGTCGTGGTCCGCGCCGTGAACACGCGAGACGCCATGACCGCCGAAATAGAGGAAATCCCCTGGCCCCTCCTCCAAAAAATAACAGCC
>DVJK01000095.1 GCA_018716795.1 Candidatus Scatomorpha merdipullorum
GTCAAAGGTGGAGGAGAGGTCATAGCAGCCGTTTACGAACATGAAGCGAAGCCGCGGCATACGGGCCATGAGCTCGGCGGGGAGGGCGAGCGTGTCCTTTTCATATCCGCGGTAGTTCCAGCGGCGGCCAATCTCAAGCGAGTCGTCCAGATACTCGCGCCCCGGCGTCTCAAGCCCCTCGGCGTATTCGGCGAGGGCCCGGTCGAAGGCGGGGCAGACGCAGCCCATGAAGCCGTCCTTGGCGGTGTCGGGCTCGAAAATATCCGCGGACTCCATATCGTTGCGCGCATAGCTCTCGCCCTCGGCGGGAGCGTAGGTGAGGCGCGAGTCGTATACGCTCAGCACCCTGCCGGGGCAGCAGCGCAGGAGGAAGTCCGGCTCGCCGAAGCGCAGGCGGTTTTCCGCGAGGAAGCCGCGGTCGACGCCCGTGTAGTACGCGAGCTTATCCAGCGCGTCCTCGCGCTCCGCCTCCGGCAGGCGGTTGCCGAGCAGCAGCGCGCGGGCGTAGGCGCCGTAGGCGAAGTCCATGGCCTCGCGGACGAAGTCCTCAAGCGGCAGCTCGCCGCGGTGGTGGTGGAACCAGCAGCAGGCGGCGTTCGCGCCGAGACGGCGCACGTTCGGCTCGACAGGGAGCGTCCCGCGCGAGCCGACGTTGAGCGAGGTGCCGACGCTTATTATGCCGGCGAGCCGGACGTCCTCCGGCAGGCAGTCGGCCAGCGCGACGCTGCGTATGGTGCCGTAGCTCTCGCCGAGCAGGTAGACGGGCGAGGCCTCGCGGCCGTTTTCGCGCAGCCAGGCGCCGATGAAGCGCGCGAAGGCGCGCGCGTCGCCGCCGACGGAATAGTATTCCCCGGCCGCGTCCTCGTCGAGGAGCCGCGCCCAGCCCGCGCCGGGCGGATCCGCGAGGACAATGTCGCAGCAGTCGAGAAGCCATTCGGAGTTATCCTCGAGTCGCGTCTTCGCCGGCCGTTCCAGCTCCGGATAGCCCGGGAACTTGACGAGCCTCGGGCCGAGCAGGCCCATGTGCAGCAGGCCGCTGGCCGCGCCAGGCCCGCCGTTGTAGGCGAAGAGCACCGGGCGCGAGGCGTCCCGCGGCAGGCGGACATAGGAATAGCTGAACATGGAGGCCTCGGCCCGGCCGTCGCTGCCGGCGAGGACAAAGTCGGCGAGGCGCAGGAGATAGCGCGTGTCCGAGCCGGGCAGGCGCTTTTCGGCCTCCCATTTGAAGGGCGTGAATCCGGCCACCTCAGTCCCGCTTTCCGGCCGCTTCGACGACGGCGAAGAAGCGGTCTATGTCCTCGCGGTTGTTGTAATAGTGCAGGCTGAGGCGCAGCCTGTGCCGCCCTTCGGCGTCCGGGGCCCCGAGCGAGGGCGCGAAGACCTTCGCGTTGACGAAGTCCTCGTCCCGGAGGCCGAGGGAGGCGTCGAGCGTGACGACGGCAATCTGGCAGCAGGCCGCGGGCTCTATGTCATAGGCGAGGCCCGCGCCTGGCGTGTCGAGCGCGCGCTCGCGGCAGTAGTCGCCGAGGGAGCGGACGCAGCGCTCCACGTTCTCCGCGCCGAGCAGCTCATACTGCGCCGCGGCGAGGCCGAGGCCGTATATGCCGTCCGCGTGCGGATAGCCAATCTCAAAGCGTCCGGCGTCGGGCAGCAGCTCGAGGCGTGCCTTGCCGGTGTTGAAGCGTTCGGTGTCGGACATCCAGCCCGCGCCCCAGTGCTTCACGAGGGAGCGGACCCGCTCGCCCACATAGGCGTAGCCCGTGCCGCAGAAGTTCATCATCCACTTGTAGTCGTTGCCGACGAGGAAGTCCGCGCCCCATTCCGCCGCGTCTATCTTCAGCGCGCCGGCGGCCTGGACGGCGTCGACAAAGAGCAGTATGCCGCGCTCGCGGCAGAAGGTCGCGAGCTTTTTGATGTCCATGAGATAGCCCGTGTCGCTCTCGACGAGGTTCACGGTGACGGCGGCGGTGTTTTCGTCGCAGAGCTCCATGAGCTGCTCGGCGCGGATGAGCCCGTCCACGGGCCAAGCGTAGCGGACCTCGAGGCCCTCGGCCTCGCGCTTCTGCCAGGCGTAGCGGCTGCCTATCCAGCCCGCGCCGGGCGTGACGACGTTCGCGCCGGGCGCGTAGTCTATGCCGTCCGTGACCATGGTGAAGAGCTGCGTCGCGCTCTGCCCGAAGGCGATGCCCTCCGCCGGGCAGCCGAGCATTCTGCCGAGCGCGGCCTTGGCGCGCTCCATCATGCCGAGCGTGCCGGTCTCGCCGTCGTCATAGGCCCAGACGGAGTCGCCGCCCTTGAGATAGCGGTCGTCCATATAGCGGCGCACGCCGTCGTAGACGAAGTCGGGGATGAGCCCGGTGCTGGCCGTGATGAGATAGGCCCAGTCCTTCGTCACGGGCACGTGGGCGCGGAAGCCCTCGATGTCCTTGCTGAAATTTATCATTTTGACCTCCTGAGCGGCTTACTGAAGGGAGCGCTCCTTCTCCTCCCACTCGGCGACGGGCTCCTTCATCTCGGCGATGAGGTCGACGCCCTTGCCCTTGAGGAAGCGGATGCGCGCGAAGAAGTAGAGATAGCCCACGACGTACACGGCGAGGATGCCTATGGCGGCGGTCGAGTCGAGCGTCAGAATCATCTCATAGCAGAGGTAGGCGCAGATGCAGGCGGTCACGATGGCCAGCACGAAGGCGAGCGGGTAGGGCATCTTGACCGGGGAATTGTCGCAGATTTTGGGGTACTTGCGGTGGGCGAAAATCGGGGAGAGGGTGTTCGGTATCTCCGAAAGCGTGTTGACGAAGGAGAATATGGTCATGACCACGCCGAAGGTGGCGCCGGTGGCGCAGATGACGATGGCGATGCCCATGACGAGGACGAGGCTCCAGTAGGCGGTGCCGTGCCTGTTCCGCTTGGCGAAGCAGGCGGGGAAGACCTTCATGCGCGCGGAATACTCCACCAGCGCCACACAGGCCAGGGCCACGGGCACGAGGGAGGTGATGATGCCGCAGATGGGGCCGCCGACGATGAAGAAGGTCAGCAGGGCGGGACTCATGAAGTGGTTGGCGACGTCGGTCAGGGTGGTGACCTCGGCGTAGGGCACGACGCCGATGGTGACGACGGCCATGAGGATGTAGATAATCGCGACTATCAGCGGGCAGAGCGCCAGGGCCAGGGGCACGTTGCGCTCGGGCTTCTTGATGTCGTTGGCCAGCTGCGCCACGCTGCTCGCGCCGGAGAGGGAGCTGGTCAGGACGCCGATGGCCGCGGCAATGGTGGAGATGCCGATGCCCGGACGGATTATCTCGCCGAAGGTGACGTTGTCTGCGTCAATGTTGGGCAGGCCGAGGAAGATGTAGAGGAAAATCGCGATGAGCAGCAGCACGACCATGATGTTGCTCACGTCGACGCTGGTCTTGTTGCCGAACCAGGCGATGACGCCGAAGACGACCAGCAGACCGACGGAGGCCATGGTCGGGGTGACGCCGAGGTTCGGGAAGAGCTGGATGAAATAGTCCGCGAAGAGCACGCCGAAGAGGGAGACCATCGTCGGCATGAGGATTGTGGAGATGGAGATGAAGGCGCCCAGCGCCGGGTGGACAAGCTTGCTCGCCCAGACGAACTGCGCCGCCGTCGTCGGGAGGGCGGAGCTGGTGTACAGCAGGCTCATGGCGCGCAGTATGACGACAACCGCCGCGCCCAGCAGGGCGTAAACTATGCCGGGGCCGTATTCCGCGGCGACGGTCGGCATGGTGCCGAAGATGCCGGAGCCGACTATGCAGCCGATACCCATGAGTATGGCCCCTATGAGGCCAATCTTTTTCTTTTCCATGTTTTTCACCTCTCAGGCGTCTTTCAGCGGGCATAATAATACCCACTGATTATATTCAGTAAGATAGCATCCCGAGAGGGGTTTGTCAATACCTAAACAGTTTAAAACGATAAAACGGCAAAACGATAAAAACAGGACGCCCGGCCGGGCGTCCTTTGTGCGTTTTTATATGTTGCGTATGTCCTCGTACAGATACTCGAGGGCGAGCTCGACGTCGCGCCGGAGCATGGCGCCGACGATTTTCTCAAAGTGTTCTATGTCCGGCTCGCCCTTGATGTAGCTCATCGTGGCCTTGAGTATCAGCGGGCGCAGCGTCTCGGGCATGAAGGGGTTCCCGGAGAGCTCGGCGAGTCGGGTGTGGAAGCGGGTGTTGATGGCGGCGCGTGGGTCGAGCTCGTGCGCCGCCATGCCCTCGTAGACGCGCAGGGAGAGGATTTCCTCGTCGCTCGCGCGCTCAATCGCCAGGCGGACACAGAGGCCCTCGAGGCAGCGGCGAATCTGCTGTATCTCGTTTACCTCGGGAGCGGTGTAGGTGCAGACCATATAGCCGCGGCGTGGATAGCTGATAAGATAGCCCTGGTCGGAAAGGATGTGCAGCGCCTGCTTGGCCGGGGCCTTGCTGACGGAGTATTCCTCCGCCACGCGGCTCTCCGTCAGGAATTCGCGAGGGGAAATCTCGCCCTCTATAATCTTCCGCTGCAAATCGACGTATATCTTCTCGGTAAGGC
>DVJK01000096.1 GCA_018716795.1 Candidatus Scatomorpha merdipullorum
GCAGCTCATAATCCTCGGCGCCGGCGCCCTGCGTATCTCCTCCCGCGCCTTCCGCGAGGAGGTCGCCGCCGTCGAGGAGGAGATAAGACGCCTCCTGGCCGAGAGAGGCTGAAAGCAAGGGCCCGCCCGAGAGCGGGCCCTTTTGCCGTGCCGGGAGGTTTCCACGGTGCTGATACCTACGTCTCGCAACCGCCCGTAAGGGGCGGCGTCCCCGACGCCCCTTCCGTCGGATGACGGACGAGCTTAACTCAGAGCGCCCCTCCACAAAATGGTGCGCGGGCTGCGCCCGCGGGATTGAATTCGTTGGGCGGTGGACGGAGGCGGGCGCACTGTGGTAAACGCGGGTACAATCGGTCACGCCGAACAGGTGCATCTAACCCGGCCCGGCGGTCACGCGACGGCGGCGCACCGAGGACGGTGCGCCCTACGGGTGGTTGCGAAACCGAGCTTGCGGCATGTAACGCAACGGGTGTGTTAAACCATACCCAAACCGTCCGTCCACCTCACGGCTCCGCTGAAACCTGCATCTCGCACACCCCGTAGGGGGCGGCGTCCTCGACGCCCCTTCCGTTGGATGACCGACGGCGTAGGTTTGTTGCTGAACGCTACAATTCACGTCGTAGGGCGCACCGTCCTCGGTGCGCCGTCCGCCGGATGACGGGCAACGGCGGTTCCGCGCGCCACCCCACCTCCGCGCCCGCCCTTGCGTTGCGTGTCTGCCGCGGTTGACCGGTTGCGGACGTTCGGCGTGGCCGCTCGCAACCGCGTTATCCACGGTGCGCCTGGTAACGTCCACCAGCCTACGTATCATATCCCGCGGGCACAGCCCGCGCACCATTTTTACGGGCGTCCGAGGCTATCCGTAGACCGAGGCCGGGCGGGCGTGGAAGCCCGCCCCTACGGGGTGAGTGAAGGTGGGTGCGCGAAATACAACGTCGCCCGTCGACCGGCGCAAGGGTAGGCGTGGGGAGGTAGGCGCGTGGAACCGGCGTTGTCGGTCATCCAACGGTGGCGCACCGAGGACGGTGTGCCCTACGATGGGTGGGAAGGTATCAGCGTAAAACCCACGTTATCCGTCATCCAACGGAAGGGGCGTCGAGGACGCCGCCCCCTACGGGGTGTGCGTGTGGGTAGGTATCAGCATGAAACCACCGTTGTCCGCCATCCGGGCTTCGTTAGACGCATCCGTCTGGCCTGACCAATTGCACCCGCGTCACCTACGGCGCGCCTGCCTTGCGTTGACCATCCCACGTATGCAATCCCGCGGGCACAGCCCGCGCACCATTGGTACGGGCGAACCCACGTTGTCCGTCGACCGAGGCCGGGAGGGCGTGGAAGCCCGCCCCTACGGCGTGAGTGGGGAGGTGTGCGCGGAACCGGCGTCGTCCGTCATCCGACGGCGGGGCGTCGGGGACGTCGCCCCTTACGGGCGGGAGGAAAACCACGGCATCAGCATCGTGGTAAACGGATGCGCAAGGCGGAAGCCTCCACCCAATCATCGGGGCCTCCTTGTAAGGGGCGAAGTCACAATGCGGCGCGCCCCGGCTGGGCCGGGGCGCGTGCTTATTCTTCGACGGTTACGGTGCCGTCGCGGCTGACGGTGACGGTCATGCCGTCCTTCATGTAGTCCAAAAACTCGTCGCCGAGCTCGTCGACAACCGGCATGCTCGAGTCGGTCCAGACCTCGGCGAGAATCGCGCCTGAGGCGGCGAGGGAGTCTATCGTCTTGGAGAAGAGCATACAGGCCGGCTGATTATTCGTGGCGCAGGCGGTGTACAGCACCATGCCGCCGGTGGTGGAGCCTATGGTCTGCGGCAGGCAGAGCGCGGTGCCCTTCATCGGCTTCTTGTAGAGGTCGGCGTTGTTCTGGTCGCCGCACTTCACCTTCTTGTCGCCGAACATCATCGCCATCTGGAAGCTCGCCAGCGTGTTGAAGCCGCCGTGGGAGACCAGCGCCGGGGCGCTGCACTCGCCCGCCACGACCGGGCGGCCCTTGAATACCTTAGCCATTGTTCGCACCTCCCGTTATCTGCCCGAGGATTTCCTCCTCGGTGTAGTAGCGCGCGGTGGTGTACGTGCGCAGCTTGTTGGAGCAGGTTATGACCGGCATCTTGCCGGAAAGGGGGTTATTCATGTACATAAGCGGGCAGATATAGCTGAGTATCACGCCCGTGCTCATGAGCTGCTCATACTCCGCCGTCTCCTTGAACCTCTTGAGCGTGGCGGGCGCGCAGGTCATGACGGTGGGCACGGTGACCTTCCTGAGGCCCTTCGCGTTCAGCGCGGCGGAGATGCGCCCCGTCCAGCTCCTGAGCTGCGCGAGCGTGAGGTGCGGGCAGCCGATGAAGCAGAGCTTCGGCTTGGCGTTCAGGTCCTTCCAGACGACGGGATAGTTCGCCTTGACGCGCTCGAGCTCGGCGTCGTCAATGACGTAGGTGGGCGCGCCCTCGCGGATAAGGCCCTCGCCGGACTCGACGGCCTCGGGCGTGAGGTTTTCAACGTGGTAGAGGCCCACGGCGCCGTTGGAGGCCGTGGCCGCGCCGAAGTCCTTGAGATAGGCGCAGACCTCGTCCGTGAGCTCGGTTCCGAGCCATTTGTCGAGCCCCTTTATGTACGGCACCTGCTCCATGACCTTCATGCCTATGGCGGAGCCGAGCAGCTGCGCCTCGGGCTTCTTCGAGGTTTTGACCTCGACAATCCAGTCGGCCCTGCGGCCGTCGTCGGTCAGCAGGCCGAAGTGCGGCGCGTAGCCCACAATCGAGCCCATGAGCTCGAGCATGCCGCTGTTGCGGTTGCAGCGCGCGCCGAGGACGCTGTTGGCGTATACGACGGCGCTGGACTCCGCCCAGGAGAGAATGTCGCCCTTCTTGGGCTTGTTGCCGACCTCGTCGAGGTAGCAGGCGCAGGTATAGGCGTCCTCGGACATGATGCCGAGCTTTTCAAGCTGCTTTTCATAGCGGGACTGCTGGGAGTACATGATGCCCTTGAAGATGATGTCCTGGAGGAAGCTGCTGGGCACATTTTTGTCGAGGGGCAGGGGATCGGCGCTGAACTTCTGCTTCGAGAGCGCGCCGGCCTTTATGAGCTGGTCGTAGAGGTCGTACACCGGCTTCATGACGCCGATGCCGAAGCTTATGACCGTGTGGCCGTACTCGCTCGTCACGGGCACCAGCTTGTCCGCGCCGAAGGTCTCGCCGTACATGACCAGGCTTTTCATGACCTTCGCCATGACCTCGCCCTGGGAGCCGTTGAGTATGTCCTGCTGCTCACGGGTGAGTTCCATATTGCGTCACTCCTTTTTATCGTTATCGTGCGTTTGCCTTTTGACAATGTACAGTTTATCACTTTGCGGCCGCGGCGTCAACGAAAAAGGGCCCCGGCACAAATTGGCGGTTTTCAAGCGTCGGATTTTGTGCTAAAATGTCGGCATATCTCCGGAGGGATGCGATATGAGGCTCAGAAGCGCGGCGGCGCTGCTGCTTGCGGCGCTGTGCCTTTCAGGCTGCGGGGCATGGGAGGCGCCGGAGGGCTGGACGGCGCTTGCGATGGCGCGGGAGACGGCGGGAGAATATGCGCCGGAGCTCGCGGAGCTTGCGCCCGGCTCGCGGCTTTATCAGGAATATGTGCAGGATATCTACGGCCTCGACGCCGCCTCGATAAGCGACGGGGCGGTGCTGGCCGGCTCGCCGGCGATGGAGGCGGCGGTCTTCCGCTTCACAGACGCGGACGCGGCGGAGCGCGCGTCCTATCGGCTCAGGGAGTACCGGGACGCGCGCGTCTCGGCCTTCTCCGGCTATATGCCGCGGGAAGCGGAGATGATTGAGCAGGGCCTTATCTGCCTGCGCGGGGAATACTGCGCGCTGATTCTCCTGCCGGACGCGGACGCGGCCCGCGGGCGCTTCGAGGCCTGCTTCGATTCCGCCCAGCCGGCGGACGCCGCCCCGGCCGCGCCGCCCGGGCCGTCCGCGACTCCGGAGCCGGCGGAGGCCTCCGGCTGGAGCTACGACGAGGCGCGGATAATCTCCGCCTGGCGCTCTGGCGAGCGGGAGGGCCTCGATGAGCGCGACCTCGCCATACTCGAGCGCGTCGAATACGTCCTCACGGAGATAGCGTCCGACACGCTCAGCCCCTACGAGCGCGAGCTCGCCATACACGACTACATAGTGGGCTGCGCCGAGTATGATTCGGACGAGCTCAGCCACCTCCCGGGCCGGGGCGGAGCGAACAACACGAATCCCTACGGCGCGCTGGTGGAGGGCTTCGCCGTGTGCAGCGGCTATTCCTCCAGCTTCCAGCTGCTTGCGACGCTCGCGGGCCTCGAGTGCATAACCGTCCGCGGCGAGGCGAACATGATTCGCGAGGAGCACGCCTGGAACATGGTGCGGCTGGACGGGGAGTGGTACTGCGTCGACGTCACCTGGGACGATCCGAGCGGACTGGGCCGCGTGTCGGAGGAGTTAAAGCACCGCTATTTCAACGTCACCGGCGAGTTCATGCGCGCAACGCGGCACTACTGGGACGAGGACGGAGTACCGGAGGCGACGGGCACAAAATACGCCTGGACGCCCTGAAAGGAGCTAATATGAAAAAACGCATTTTCGCCGCGCTTCTGGCGCTGGCGCTTATCTCGACTGGCGCGCTGGCGGACTTCGCCGACGTCGACGCCTCCGCCTGGTACGCCGAGGCCGTGGCCTGGGCGGAGGAAAACGGCGTCATGGACGGCGTGTCAGAGGGAGAATTCAACCCCGACGGCGTCATGACGCGCGCGATGGTCGTCACGATACTGTACCGCCTTGCGGGCGAGCCGGAGCTGCCCGAGTCGGACTGGGGCTATCCCTACTCGGACGTGGACGCCTCGGCCTGGTACGCCCTGCCTGTCTACTGGGCACGGCTCGAGGGCATCGCCGGAGGCGTGAGCGACGCGGAGTTCGCGCCCGGCGGGAACATAACGCGCGAGCAGCTTGTGACCATGCTCCACCGCTTCGCCGGCTCGCCCGGCGAGGGAGGGGCGCTTGACTTCGCCGACGCGGAGAGCATAAGCCCCTGGGCCGTCTCCGCCGTGGCCTGGGCCGCGGCGAACGGCGTCGTCTCCGGCCGGGAGGGGAACGTCTTCGACCCGGCGGGGAGCGCGACGAGGGCCGAATGCGCCGCCGTGCTCATGCGCTTCGCCGCCCTGACGGCGGAACCGGAGGAACCCGAGGAGCCGGAATATGTGCCGAACCTCGACATAATCCCTAGGAATTCCTACGACGCGGACGAGTTTTACCTTGAGGACGGCTTCCTGCGCTACGGCGAGGACAGCCGCGTGGGCATAGACGTCTCCTCGCACCAGGGCGAGATAGACTGGGAGGCCGTCGCGGACTCCGGCGTCGAATTCGCGATAATACGAGCGGGCTACCGCGGATATTCCGAGGGCGAGCTCTTCGTCGACCCCTTCTTCTTCGAGAACATAGAGGGCGCGCTTGAAAACGGCCTGGACGTCGGAGTCTACTTCTTCTCCCAGGCGCTGAACACGGAGGAGGCGCTGGAGGAGGCGGAATTCATGCTCGAGGCGGTGGAGGGCTATGAGCTCGCGCTGCCCGTGGTCTTCGACTGGGAGCGGATAAGCTACGACGGCGGCCGCACGGCCGAGGTAAGCGGCGTCACCGTCACGGACTGCGCCATAGCCTTCTGCGAGGCCGTCGAGGCCGAGGGCTATGCTGTCATGTGCTACGGAAGCCCCAACACGGTGAACCGCGACCTGTACATAGACCGCCTGCTCGACTACCCCTTCTGGCTCGCGCACTACACCGAAGACCTCGCCGTCACCGACTATCCCTATCACTACGACATCTGGCAGTATACCTCCGACGGCAGCGTGCCCGGCATAGAGACACGGGTGGATTTGAACGTGGCCATCGGCGATATCTTCGCCTGAACGCGGCATCCCCCGGCGCAGACGCGCCGG
>DVJK01000097.1 GCA_018716795.1 Candidatus Scatomorpha merdipullorum
CGCGGCGGCGGCCGCGGTTGACCTCGGTAATCTTCAGGCGGACGTTCGTCTTAACGAGGCCGGTCATCGGGGTGTCCTTGGGCAGGCCGCTCTGGCTCGCGGGCACGAAGACGCGCACGCCGCCGACGTTGACGACCACGCCGCCCTTGTTCTCCTCGGTGACAAAGCCCTCGACGATTTCGCCGTCGGCCTGGGCCTGCTCGATGACCTGCCAGCTCTTGGCAGCGTCAAGACGCTTCTTGCTCAGCTGGGCGGTGCCCTCGACGTCGTTCACGCGCACGACAATGGCCTCGACCGTGTCGCCGACCTTGACGGCCTCTTCGACGGGAATCGCGCCGTCGTTCGTGAACTCGCCGGTGGGGATGAAAGCGGAATACTTCGTGCCGAGGTCGACGCTGACCTCAGTGGGCGTGATAGCCACGACCGTGCCGGATACCCTGTCGCCATTATATATAGTCTTAAGAGAATCCTCGAGCAGCTCGTCAAAGCTCTTCTCCGCTGCGGGAGCCTCTTCGGCTGCCGCTTCCTCAACAGGCTCGGCCTGCGCGCTCTCCTCGACGGCCTCAGCCGGCTCGGCAGCGCTTTCTGCTGCTTCCACGACGGGCTCGGCCGCAACGGGCTCAGCCGTCTCGACTGCGGTCTCGGCCGCGGTCTCTTCCGCAGGGTTCTCTTGAATCAGGATCTCGTCGCTCATCTTATCCAGTACCTCCTTGATTATCCACGCAGGCGCGCTCGCTCCCGCGGTCACGCCGACGGTATCAGCGCCGCTGAGGACACTCAGGTCCAGCTCACCGGCGTTTTCAATGAATTGAGTCGCGGGGCAGCGCTCGGCGCAAAGCTCCGCAAGGTGCAGGCTGTTCGCGCTTTTTCTGCCTCCGATGACCACCATGGCGTCGCAGCGGGAGGCCAGCTCAATGGCCTCGCTTTGCCTCGTGGACGTAGCAAAACATATTGTATCAAATATTTCCGCATTTGTACACCATTTTTTTATCAAAATATCACATTCTTTTAGCCGGGCCTCCGTCTGGGTGGTCTGGACCACGAATGTGAGCGCTTCTGAGCGCAAATTCGGCCTCTCAGAGAGCAGTTTTTCCAATTCCTGTGCGTTTTCGACGACCAAGGCGCCCTCGCAGCGGCCGCAGATGGCGCGCACCTCGGGGTGCTCCGCCCGGCCGAGGACGACAACCTGCCTCCCGGCGGCCCCTGCCTCGGCGACGATGCGGTGAATCCGCGCGACATTCGGGCAGGTTGCGTCGCTTATCTCCGCGCCGCTCCGGCGCAGGGCCTCCTCCTCGGCAAGGGATATCCCGTGCGAGCGGATGAGGACGCGCTCGCACGGTCGGGCCTCCTCCGGGGAATTTATGACGCGCAGGCCGCGCGCTTCAAGCTCGCCCACGACCTCGTCGTTGTGTATAAGCGGGCCGAAGCTCGCCGCCGGGCCGGACTCAAGCAGCTCGCCGGCCATCTTGACGCTGCGCGAGACGCCGAAGCAGAAGCCCGCGCTCTTTGCGAGTATAAGCTCCCTCACGCGCTCTCGCCCTCCCTGAGCTCCATTATCCGCTCCATGACGCCGTCGGCCAGGGCCTCATACTCCTCGTGATTGTGCCCCTCGACCATGTACGGCTCGCCCACGACGACCTCGAGGCCGCGGAAGACGCGCTTTTCCCTCGGGATGTACACCGGCACAATCGGGGCCTTGAGCTTGGAGGCTATGCGCACCGCGCCGGTCTTGGCGTCGACCGAGCCGTCGGAGTGCGTGCGGGTGCCCTCCGGGAAGATGAAGACCTGCTCGCCGCGCTTGAGATATCGCATCATCGAGCGCATCGCGCCTATGTCCGCCGTGCCGCGGTTCACGAAGCAGACGCCGCAGACCTCGAGCACCTTGCCTATGACCGGCACGCCCCTCAGCTCCAGCTTGGCCACGAAGTGGATAAAGCGCTTGCCGAAGGCCGCGGCGGCTATGACCGGGTCGAGCAGGTGCGTGTGATTCGCACAGAACACCGCGGGCCCCTCGGGGAGGTTTTCCTTCCCCTTGCAGCGCACGGGTATGAAGAGCTTCAGCAGCGGGACGATAATAGAGTACACCAGCCCGAAGCGGCGCCGCTCCTTCTCCGACTGGGCGGCGGCGGATTTCACTTCCGTATTCTCAGCCTTCAAGCGGCTTCACCCCTAACTTCTCGGATATGAGCGAGCAGACGGCCTCGATGCTCTCGTCGAGGCTCAGGCTGCTTGTGTCGACCGTGACGGCGCCCTCGGCCACGGTGAGCGGCGCGGCGGCGCGCTTGGAGTCCTGCCTGTCGCGCCTGGACATCTCCGAGAGTATCCAGCCGAAGCTTGCGCTGATGCCCCTGGACTCCAGCTCGGCGCGGCGGCGCTCGGCGCGGCACTCGGCGCTCGCCGTCAGGAAAATCTTCAAATCCGCGTCCGGCAGGACGACGGAGCCGATATCCCGCCCGTCCATTATGACGCTGTGCTTCCTCGCCATGGCGCGCTGCATGTCCAGCAGGCAGGCCCTGACCTCCGGCATGGCCGAGACGTCGGAGGCGCGGCTGGATATCTCGGGCGTGCGTATGGCCTCCGAGACGTCCTCGCCGTTTAAAAAGCTTCTCTGCACGCCGTCCTCGCCGTAGCCGAGGCTTATATCCAGCTTGGGCAGCAGGGCCGTCACAGCATCCCTGTCGCCTTTTTTCACGCCGGCGCGCTCCGCCGCCAGGCCGACCGTGCGGTAGATTGCGCCCGTATCCACGTACAGGAAGCCGAAGCGCTTCGCCGCCGCGCGGGCTATCGTGCTCTTGCCCGCGCCCGAGGGCCCGTCGATTGCGACCGAATAGAGTTTCATTTGAGCGTCTCCTCCCGCCTCCAAAGCCCCTGCGGAACGAAGGCCGCGGCTTTTTGGGCGTTATTTTTATAATTTCGTGCCCCTTGCGCCTCAGTCCGCCCGCCTCAGCGAGTTGGCCGCGGCCCGGGCAGTCGACCAGGCGGTCTGAAGATTGTACCCGCCCGTGTATGCGTCAAGGTCAAGCACCTCGCCGGCGAAATAGAGCCCCGGCACGAGCTTGGATTCCATCGTGCGCGGGTCGACCTCGCGCGTGTCGACGCCGCCGGCGGTGACGATGGCCTCCGCCACGGGCCGCGGGCCGGATATGCGCACCGGGAAGTCCTTAAAGAGCCGCAGCAGCTCCGCGCGCTGCCGCTTCGTCACGGAATTGGCCCGCTCCTCGGGCGGGATGCCGCTCAGGCGCACGAGGACGGGTATCATCGCCCGCCCGGCGAGGCCGCCGAGGCAGTTGCGGAATTCGCGGTTCTTCTGCTGTTCGAAATCGCGCAGTATCCGCGCGTCGAGCTTCTTTTCGTCGAGGCCCGGCTTGAGGTCGATTGAAAGGCGGTACTCCGCCTTCCCGAACCGCCTCATATGCGCGCTGGCGGAGAGCACCAGCGGCCCGGAGACGCCGAAGTGCGTGAAAAGCATCTCCCCGAGCTCCTTATATATGAGCTTCCCGTCCTCAAAGGCCGAGAGCGTGACATTCCGGAGCGAAAAGCCCTGCATCTCGCGGCAGTAATCGTCCGGCGACTCGAGCGGGACAAGGCTCGGCCGCGTGGGAGTTATCGTGTGCCCGAGCGCGGCGGCCAGCTTATAGCCGTCGCCCGTCGAGCCGGTGCCGGGATAGCTCAGCCCGCCGGTGCAGATGACCACGCCGCCGCAGGCTATGCTCCCGCTCTCGGTTTTCACGGCGCGGACGCCCTCCGGCCCGGCCTCGATGCCCAGCGCGCGGCTTCGCAGGACCTTCACGCCGAGCCTGCGGCACTCGCGCGCGAGCGCGTCGGCGATGTCGTCCGCCCTGTCGCTGACCGGGAAGACGCGCCTGCCCCGCTCGGTCTTGAGCGGGACGCCGAGCTCCTCGAAGAAGGCCATGGCGTCCTGACAGCTGAAGCGGTGTATCGCGCCCCGGAGGAACCGGCCTCCGCCGGGCACGGCCTCAATAAACTCGCGGGGCGAGCAGTCGTTGGTCACGTTGCAGCGGCCCTTGCCGGTTATGCGCAGCTTGCGGCCCAGCTCGCGGTTGGGCTCGAGCAGGACGACGTCCAGGCCGCGCCGCGCCGCCCAGACGGCGCACATGCAGCCGGCGGCCCCGCCGCCTATTATAACCGCGTCAGTCATCGGAGCTCTCAAAGACCTTGTACTCCCTCCAGACCTGCTCGAGCTTGTTGAAGGTCTCGCTGAGCGCGCCGCGGCTGCGCGCACCGACGGCGATTATGAGCGCGTTCACAAGGCTCATGGGCGCGACGAGGGAGTCGACAAAGCTGACCATCTCGCTCTTGGCGTAGAGGCAGATGTCCGCGAGGCCGAAAAAGGGAGAATTCTCCCCGTCCGTGAGCCCGACGGCGTAGGCCCCGTGGCTCTTGGCGAAGCTCATCACCTTGCCCGGGTGCGAGGAATAGCGCGGGAAGGTGAAGCCTATAAAGAGGTCGCCCTCGCCTATCCTGAGCATCTGCTCATAGACGCCGGAGGCGCTGTTGTCGTCAATGACGTGGACGCCGGCGCGCAGCAGGCTGAGGTAATACGAGAGGAAATCCGCCAGCGAGCGCGAGGTGCGGGAGGCAAATATGTATATCTCCCTGGCCGCGATGATGGAGTCCACAACCTGCTCGAAGCTGTGCCGGTCTATCTCCTCGAGCGTGGCCTGAAGCTTTTCGATGTCGTCGCTCAGGACGCTTTTGAGGATGTTCCCGTCGTCGAGCATGTCGCGCGAGGCCTCTATGCGCTGCACGCTAGTGAGGCGCGAGCGTATCATCTCCTGAAGCGCCTTGCGCATGCCGGGATAGCCGTCGAAGCCCAGCTCCGCGGCGAAGCGAACGACCGTCGATTCGCTCACGCCCACGGTCTTGCCGAGACGGCCCGCGGTCATGAAGGCGGCCTTGTCATAATTTTCCATAATATACTTGGCAATCAGCCTCTGCCCCTTGGAGAAGCCGGAGTTTTCCCGGGAAATAAGCGTCAAAATGTCCTTATCCATGTCCAAGCCCCCATATATATGAAGCCGCGGGCGCGGCGAAACGGTAATTAAAAGTATTCTACACAGTTTTTTCGGATATTACAAGTGGAAGAATGTGAACAGTTGAACTTTCTTCAGCCCTTTTCGGCCCCGCCGGGCCGGGAGACGAGGCCCCTTATGTATTCAAGCTCGGCCCTCGTGAGCTCGCGCCATTTGCCGCGGGGCAGCTCCCCGAGGCGAAGCTCTCCCTCGGCGACGCGGACGAGGCGCGAAACCTCGAGCCCTGCGGCGGCGCATATGCGGCGAATCTCCCGGTTGCGCCCCTCGTGTATGACGAAGCGAAGGCGCGTCGCGCCCTCATCCCCGCCCAGGATATCGACGCGGGGCTTGCGCACGGGCCGGCCCTCCAGCTCGGTCACGGAGCGCATTTTCTCGAGCTGCGCGGGCGAGACGGGGCCCTTCACCGTGACGCGGTAGACCTTTTCCACCTCCCGCGCCGGGTGCATGAGGGCGTTGGCCGCCTCGCCGTCGTCCGTCATGATAAGCAGGCCC
>DVJK01000098.1 GCA_018716795.1 Candidatus Scatomorpha merdipullorum
AGGAAATAGCTCGCTCGCTCGGCTTCCGGGCGGAGAACCGCGGCTATGTCTGCACGGTGGACCTCGGCCCGGAGGAGCGGCAGCTCGACATACTCGCGCACCTCGACGTGGTGCCCGCGGGCGAGGGCTGGACGGTAACTAAGCCCTTCGAGCCCAAGATTGCCGACGGCAGGATATACGGCCGCGGCACGGCGGACGACAAGGGCCCTGCGATGGCGGCGCTCTTCGCCATGAAGGCCGTGCGCGACCTGGGTCTGCCGCTCCGGCGGGGCGTGCGTCTTATCCTCGGGGCCAATGAGGAGAGCGGCTCGGCCGACATAGACTGGTACTACGCGCGCGAAAAGGCCGCGCCCATGACCTTCTCGCCGGACGCAAATTTCCCGGTCATAAACATAGAAAAGGGCATGTACGGGCCCAAATTCTCCGCGGAATACGCGGACAACGGCGCGCTGCCCCGCGTGAAAAGCCTGAGCTCCGGCCTCAGGGGCAACATGATACCCGGCACGGCGAAGGCCGTGCTCGAGGGCTTCGACGCGGACGCCGTCCGCGCCCTCGCCGCGGAGTGCGCCGTGAGCACCGCGGCAGAATTTGACATCGAGGCGACGGAGGGGCTTGTGACCGTGAGGGTCGAGGCAAAGGCCGCGCACGCCTCCCTGCCCTGGGATGGAAACAACGCCCTGACGGCGCTGCTGGAGCTTATCTCCCGCCTGCCCGCGGAGGAGAGCGAGGGCTTTAAGCGGCTTTGCGCGCTGCACGAAATATTCCCGCACGGAGACTGGGAGGGCAGGGCCGCAGGGGTTGCGATGAGCGACGAGGCCTCCGGCAAGCTCACCATATGTCTCGACGTCCTAAACTACGGGCCCGAACGCCTCGAAGGCGCCTTTGACAGCCGCCTGCCCGTCTGCGCGACGGAGGCGACGGTGCGCGGCGTGCTGACCGCGCGTTGCGCCGGGGCCGGGCTGGAGGTCGAGGACAGGCCGCAGAGCAGGCCGCACTGCGTGGACGCGGAGTCGGAGCTGGTGCGCGGGCTCATGAAGTGCTACCGTGAGTATACGGGCCGGGACGACAAACCCATCGCGATAGGCGGCGGGACCTATGTCCACGGGATAGAGAACGGCGTCGCCTTCGGCTGCGCCATGCCGGGCACGGACAACCGGATGCACGGCGCGGACGAGTTCGCCGTCATCGCGGAGCTGGAGCTGAGCGCGAAGATTTTCGCCCAGGCCATCGCGGACCTCTGTTCCTGAAAGGGCGGGCGAGGCGCGGCGGCTTTTTATTGCTTGGCTTACAAAAAATGAGGCTCTGAGGGGCCTCATTTTTTATGCCCAAATCGGGCGCGGCCGATTGACTAACGGGGCCGAAAAAGCTATTATTAAGTTGCGATATAGGAGGCGCTGCTTATGTATCTGAAGGACATTCCCATAGGCGGGGAATGCGTCGTCGAGTCCATGGACCTGCCCTTTGAGCTTGAAAGGCGGCTGGAGGCGCTGGGCATGACGACGGGCACCCGCGTGAGCGTGCTGAACCGCAAGGGGAAGGGCATCATGATAATCAAGCTCCGGGGCACGCGCTTCGCCCTGGGCTATAACATCACGCGTAACATAAAGGTGAGGGAGGCCGAGGGCAATGGCGAATGAACTTACGATAGGCTTTATCGGCAACCCCAACTGCGGCAAGACCACCCTCTTCAACGCCTACACCGGCGCGAACCTCAAGGTGGCCAACTGGCCGGGCGTCACGGTCGAGAAGGTTGAGGGGCGGCTCAATTTCCACGGCACGGACATCCACCTCGTCGACCTGCCGGGCACCTACTCGCTCACCAGCTACACGATGGAGGAGACCGTCTCGCGCAGCTTCATCCTCTCGGACGAGGTCGACGTCATGATAAACGTCGTGGACGCCAGCGCGCTCGAGCGCAGCCTCTACCTCACGCTGCAGCTCCTCGAGCTGGGCAAGCCCGTGGTCATGGCGCTGAACATGATGGACATCGTCGAAAAGCGCGGCATGGAGATAGACCTGCACCGCCTGCCCGAGATGCTGGGCATCCCCGTCGTGCCCGTCTCGGCGCGCAAGCGCCGCGGCCTCGACGCGCTCATGCACGCGGCGCAGCACCACGTCGGCCAGACGCACCCGGACAGGCTCATTCACGAGCACAGCGAGGTCACGCACCATCAGCACGACCACCACAGCGAGTACACCATGGTGTACTCCGACGAGATTGAGGACAAGATAGACCAGATTATCCCCGAGCTCGCCCGGCGCTATCCGGATCTGAAAAACTATCGCTGGCACGCGCTCAAGCTCCTCGAGAGCGACAAGGAGGTCTGTGAGAAGTACCCCGTGAACCTCCCTCAGGTGCTCGACCGGAGCTATGAGTCCGACATAATCAACCAGAAATACGACTTCATCGGCGAGATAATTCGCGAGGTGCTTCTGCACAAGCAGAAGCGCGACGTCCTCACCGAGCGGGCCGACGCCGTCCTGACGAGCAGGGTCTGGGGCATCCCCGTCTTCCTGCTTATCATGGCCTTCACCTTCTTCCTCACCTTCACGGTGGGCGACTGGCTCAAGGGCTGGCTCGAGCTGGGCATAGACGCGCTCAGCGGAGCGGTGGGCTCCCTGCTCGCGGCGGTGAACGCGAGCGAGGTCATAAGCTCCCTCGTCGTCGACGGCATAATCGCGGGCGTGGGCACAATTGTGACCTTCCTGCCGAACATCCTGATACTCTTCCTCTGCCTCGCGCTTCTGGAGGACAGCGGCTATATGGCGCGCGTCGCCTACGTCATGGAGGGTATCATGAGCCGGCTCGGCCTCTCCGGCAAGGCCTTTATACCCATGCTGCTGGGCTTCGGCTGCACGGTGCCGGCCATCATGGCCTCGCGCTCGCTCGAGAACAAACGCGACCGCTACAAGGTCATGCTGGTGACGCCCTTCATGAGCTGCAACGCCAGGCTCACAATATACATACTCTTCGCGGAGATGTTCTTCGGCGAGAACGCGATGATAGTGGCCTACTCCATGTACCTGATAGGCATCCTGGTCGCGATTGCCGTCTCCGCTGTCATCCACGTATTCGACAGGAAAAAGAGCGTAAACTACCTCATGATAGAGCTGCCGGAGTATAAGCTGCCGGACTCCCGCACCGTGGCCATCTACGTCTGGGAGAAGGTCAAGGACTACCTCGGCAAGGCGGGCACGACCATTTTCCTCGCCACGATGATAATCTGGGCGCTTTTGAACTTCGGCCCGCAGGGCTATGTCGCCGACATGTCCGAGAGCTTCGGCGCGCTCATAGGCCGCGTGCTCGTGCCGGTGTTCGCGCCGGTGGGCCTCGGCTTCTGGCAGATTGCCGTCGCGCTCATTGCGGGCATCTCCGCCAAGGAGGTCGTGGTCTCGAGCTGCGCCGTCCTCTTCGGCATCGTCAACGCCTCCTCGCCCGAGGGCATGAGCGCCTTCTCCGCCGCGCTGGGCTCCATAGGCTTCGGGGGCCTCAACGCGCTCTGCCTCATGGTCTTCTGCCTGCTGTACATCCCCTGCGCGGCCACGCTCGCGACCGTAAGGCGGGAGTCGAGCACGCGCTATATGTTCCTCACCGCCGCCTTCCAGCTGGGCGTCGCCTGGCTGGTCACGCTGCTGGTGTATCAGATTGGGCTTTTGGTGATTTGAATGTGGCTTGAGATTTTATTTGTAATCGGCCTGGTGGTCTGGCTCGTCTTCGCCGTGCGGAACCTCCAGCAGAAGCGGCGGCGCGGCTGCGCGCGGGACTGCACAAAGTGCGGGGCCTGCCGCTCCGGCGTCTGGGCCGTGGAGAAGAAGCCGGACGAGGGCCGGGAATCCGAGCCCGGGAAATAATTGAACTACTGATTTAAGGGCTCCCCGATTGAAGGGGAGCCCTTTTTGCGGCCGAATGCGTTCGAAATTTTGGACGGTGTGCAGAATGCACAAAACAGAGGAATTCGCGCCTGCGAGCGCGCAGGCACAGATAATTGTGCGCAATTGGGGGCCGCGGCGGCTACAAAAGGCGGTGCGATTTGCGTATTGAGGCGAGAGAATACGGTTCGTTGTACGCACTTGGTGCCTTGAGCTTTGTGCAAATCACAGAATATTGGATTTTGAGCGAAAACATTGTCCAAAACTATTGACATACGCT
>DVJK01000099.1 GCA_018716795.1 Candidatus Scatomorpha merdipullorum
TAAAGCGGCGGCCCGGAAAACCGGCGCGCCGTCAGCCAGATAATTATACCAGCCCTCCGGGCATTTGTATAGAGCTTTTTTGCGCAATTCCCGTGAAATATTGTTAAAATTCGCACGAAACCGCCCGAAAAGCCCGTGGAAAGCGCCGGAGGCCGGGCCTCCGGCAGCCGCGCGCGCCTCCCGAGCGCGGCGGGGCGGGAGGAGGGAAAGCCCCTGTGCATTTCGCTGATTTAAAGCTTAAAATGGGCAAAATATTGCATGAAGCTTCCAATTGACAATTTAAAGCAGCGGGCTTATAATTCAGGCAAGTTCACACCGCAAAAAGGCAATGACTGCGGAATAGTACCGGGAGAAGGCGGCCTGTCCGCCGGGTCCTCCAGAGAAGTGCCGGCTGCTGCGAGGCATCAGGATACGGCCCGGGAATACACGCAAGAGCCGCCCCACGAAAGCGCGTTCGCGCCGGTAGGCCGGGCCGGGCCTCTCCCGTTACAGAGATAGAGTATCTCGGCTCACGCCGACGCACTCGAAAAGGCCGTTATCGTGAGGTAACGGCGAACTGAGGTGGTAACACGGGATTTGGCGCTCGTCCTCTATTGGGAGGAAGGGCGTTTTTCTTTTCCTCAAAAACCGGTGGAACCGCCGCCAAACGGCTCCATCTATCTTGGAAAGGAGCCGAATACAATGGCAAACATCAAATTCTTCACCGGTATGGACATCCCTCTCGAGCTGCACAAGGTGCGCATGGTGCAGAAGCTGAACCTCCAGCCCATAGAGCGCCGCGCCGAGGCCGTCGCCGAGGCGGGGAACAACACCTTCCTGCTCAAGAACAAAGACATCTTCCTCGACATGCTGACCGACTCCGGCGTCAACGGCATGAGCGACCGGCAGACCGCCGCGATGCTTATCTGCGACGACAGCTACGCCGGCAGCGCAAGCTTCGACCGGCTCGAGGCCAAGGTACACGAACTCTTCGGCACGGACTTCCTGCTCCCCGCCCACCAGGGCAGGGCCTGCGAGAACATCCTCGCCGTCGCCTTCGTGAAGCCCGGCGACGTGGTGCCGATGAACTTCCACTTCACCACCACCAAGGCGCACATCACCCGCCTCGGCGGCACGGTGGCCGAGCTCGTCAAGGACGAGGGCGTCAAGACCACGAGCGACGACCCCTTCAAGGGCGACATAGACCTCGACAAGCTGCGCAAATTCATCGCCGAGACCGGCGTGGAGCGCATCCCCTTCCTGCGCATAGAGGCCGGCACGAACCTCATAGGCGGCCAGCCGCTGAGCCTCCAAAACATGCGCGACGTCTGCGGGATATGCCGCGAGCACGGCATCATGACCGTCCTCGACGCGAGCCTGCTGCAGGATAACCTCTACTTCATCAAGGCCCGCGAGGCGGCCTGCAGGGACATGAGTATCCGCGAGATAACCCGCGCCGTGGCCGACGAGTTCGATATAATCTACTTCTCCGCGCGCAAGTTCGGCTTCGCCCGCGGCGGCTGCATCGCGATACACGACAGGAAGCACTTCGAGGCCATGCGCGAGCTGGTGCCGATGTACGAGGGCTTCCTCACCTACGGCGGCATGAGCGTGCGCGAGATGGAGGCGATCACCGTCGGCCTCGACGAGACGATGGACGAGGACGTCATAAGCCAGGGGCCCATCTTCATCGAGTTCATGACAAAGGAGCTCATTAAGCGCGGCGTGCCCGTTGTGACGCCGGCCGGCGGCCTCGGCTGCCACCTCAATGCGCGCGAGTTCCTGCCGCACATAGACGACCACGAGTACCCGGCCGGTGCGCTGGCCGCGGCGGTATACCTCGCCGGCGGCATCCGCGGCATGGAGCGCGGCACCCTCAGCGAGCAGCGCGAGCCCGACGGCACCGAGCCTATCGCCGAGGTCGAGCTCCTCCGTCTCGCCATGCCGAGGCGCGTCTTCACCATGAGCCAGGTGCTCTACGCCGTCGACCGCATAAGCTGGCTCTTTGAAAACCGCGAGCTTGTCGGCGGCCTGCGCTGGGTGGAGGAGCCGAGCAGCCTGCGCTTCTTCTTCGGCCGCCTCGCGCCCACGAGCGACTGGCAGGAGAAGCTGGTCAAAAAATTCCGCGCCGACTTCGGAAGCTCGCTGTAAGGCCGACCTCGAAACGCGCTTCAGGGGCGTGGAGGGCGTCTGCGTCGCCGCGGCCTACTCCTGCACGGACGAGGAGGCCCGCGGCTGGGCCGACGAGATACGCGCGCGCTTCGGGAGCCGCTTTAACGAGTATATCGCCCCTCTCGCCCTCTCCATAGGCTGCCACACCGGCCCCGGCGCCTTCGGCGTCGGCTGCGTCCGCATGGCCGCCCTGGGCCGCGAGAGGAAGTAACCGCCTGTCGAAAAACTTTTTCGACAAGCTGAAAAGGACGCCTGTCTCTGACAGGCGTCCTTTAATATGCTCCGGGCCGTTCAGGCCAGCTTTTCGTATACGCAGAATTCGCAGTCCATGCCGTTCGAGATGAAGGGCTCGCTCTCGGTCTGCTTCCAGTCGGGGAGGGAGTCGAGGTTGGGGAAGTAGGCGTCGGAGCGCGGGGTGGCGGCTATCTTGGTGACGTAAATCCTGTCAAGATACGGGAACATGGCCATGTAAACCGTCGCGCCGCCCACGACGAAGACGCGCTCGTCGCCCCTGCAGAGCTCAACGGCCTCCTCGGGCGTGTGTACGACCTCGGCGCCGGGGATTTCGCCCTCGTGGCGGGTCATTATGAGGTTCCTGCGGCCCTTGAGCGGCCCGCTTCCGGGAAAATCGAGCAGGGTCTTGCTGCCCACTATCAGCGTGGCGCCGCGGGTTATCTCCGCGAAACGGCGGCGGTCCTCCGGCACGACGATGGGCTGGGTGCCGTCGCTGCCAATGCCCCAGTCGGTGTATACGGCGACAATTGCTTCCATAGCTTTCCTTCCTTATCTTGAATATCTTGACTGCCGCCCGTTTAATCAGAGGGCGACGGGGATTTTTTCATCGAGTTCCGTGTATTTATAGCCGGGCAGGGAGAAACTGTCGCGCGTGAAGGCGTAGAAATCCGTGACGGCGGGGTCGACTTCAAGCTGCGGGGCGCTGCAGCGCGGGTTATCCAGAATGCGCTCCACAATGGGCACATGCCGGTCGTATATGTGCGCGTCGGCTATGACGTGGACAAGCTCGCCGGGCACGAGCCCGCTCGCGCGCGCGAACATGTGTACGAGCACGGCGTACTGGCAGACGTTCCAGTTGTTCGCCGTGAGCATGTCCTGGCTGCGCTGGTTGAGGATGGCGTTGAGCGTGTTCCCGCTGACGTTGAAGGTCATGGAGTACGCGCAGGGGTAGAGCGCCATCTCGTGCAGGTCGGCGAAGTTATAGAGGCTTGTCAGAATCCGGCGCGAGGCCGGGTTGTGCTTCAAATCGAAGAGCACGCGGTCGACCTGGTCGAATTCGCCCTCGGGATAGACATGCCTGACGCCGAGCTGATAGCCGTAGGCCTTGCCTATGGAGCCCGACTCGTCCGCCCAGGCATCCCAGACGCGGGAGCGGAGATCGTGCACGTTGTTGGATTTCAGCTGCCATATCCACAGCAGCTCGTCCACCGCGCTCTTCCAGAAGGTGCGGCGTATCGTGAGTATCGGGAACTCCTCGCGCAGATCGTAGCGATTCACGACGCCGAAGCGCTTGACCGTGTGCGCCGGCGCGCCGTCCTCCCAGCGCGGGCGGACCTCCAGGTCGGTATCCCAGACGCCGTTTTCAAGGATGTCGCGGCAGTTTTGGATGAACAGCTCGTCGGCGCGGCTCATGGGCACTTCCCCTTTGCAAATCCGAATATGCATTATTATAGCATTTTAATACACTCACCCGCAAGCGTCAGTGCGCATAGAATGAGGCGGGAAAGGAGCGTGGACTTTATGATTTTTGCCGTATGCGGCGGGGATGGGAGGCTTGTCCGGCTCGCCGGGCTGCTGCTGGCGGACGGGCACGCGGTGCGCGCCTGGGCGCTTGAGGACGCCCCTCTCGCCGAGGGCGTCCGCCTTTGCGAAAGCGCGGCCGAGTGCTGCGCCGGGGCGGACTGCGCCGCGCTGCCCATGCCGCTTCTGGACTCGTCCGGCTTCCTGAACGCGCCGTACAGCGCGAAAAAGCGCTGCCTCACGGAGCTCGCGGAGGCGGTGGGCCCGGGCACGCGGGTCTTCGCGGGCGGGGCGAACGCCGCGGCGCGCGCGGAGTTCTCAAGGCCGCCGCGCGACTATGCGGCCTCGGAGGCCTTCAGGGCGCTCAACTCCCTCGCCACGGCGGAGGGCGCGATAGCCGTCCTGCTGCGCGAGAGCGAGGAGACGCTCTGCGGGAAGCGCGCCGTCATAACCGGCGCGGGGCGCATAACAGGGGCGCTCGCGCCGAGGCTCGCGGCGTTGGGCCTGCGCGTGACGGTCGCCTCCCGCTCGCCGGCCAAGCGCGCCTGGTACGCCGCGCTGGGCTTCGACACGGCGGACACGGCCTCGCTCTCCGGCGCGCTCGTCGGCGCGGAGATAGTCGTGAACACCGCGCCCGGCCTCGTCCTCGGCGCGGCGCGGCTCGTGGAGCTGCCCGCCGGGGCCATAGTGCTCGACCTCGCAAGCGCGCCGGGCGGCGTGGACTTCGACGCGGCCCGCGCCTTCGGCATCCACGCCCTCACCGCGCCGGGCCTGCCCGGCAAATGCGCCCCGCTGACCGCGGCAAAGGCGCTCCGGGACGCAATCTATTCCGGCTTGGAGGATGAAAAGCTTTGAAAAACGTCAAGCTGGGGCTCGCGCTCTGCGGCTCCTACTGCACATACGACAAGGTGCTCGCCGCGGCGGAGGCGCTCGCGGAGGAGTATGAGCTCACGGCCCTGATGAGCGAGACAGCCTCGCGCACCGACAGCCGCTTCGGCGAGGCGGCGGGCTTCAGGGCCCGGCTCGAGGCCCTGACGGGCCGCCCGGTCATCGACAGCATCACGGCCGCGGAGCGCGTGGGGCCCGAGCGGCTCTTCGACGCCCTCGTCATAGCGCCCTGCACCGGCAACACCCTCGCCAAGCTCGCCGCGGGCATCACGGACACGGCGGTGACAATGGCGGCCAAGAGCCATTTGAGAAACGGCGGGCCGGTCGTCATCGCCCTCTCCACGAACGACGCCCTGAGCGGCTCGGCCCCGGCCATAGCCGCGCTCTTGAACCGCAAGAATTACTACTTCGTCCCCTTCGGCCAGGACGATCCCGACGGCAAGCCCACGAGCCTGCAGGCCGACTTCACGAAAATCGCCCAAACCGTGGACGCCGCCCTCGCCGGGCGGCAGCTCCAGCCCATACTCCGCTGAAAAAGCGACGGGCCCCGGTCGAAAGACCGGGGCCCGCAGCTTGCCGAAAAACTTTTTCGACAAGCTGCAAAGCGGTTTTCAGAACACGGAAATGTTCTGAAAAACGCTTGGATTGAACGTGAAAGACAACCCTGACGGTTTTCTTTCACAATATCTTTCCCTCCGGAACCTGTCATGAGCGCGTCTTTCGAAAGACCGGGGCCAGTCGTCCTTATGAGGCCGGCTGAGGCTCCGCCTCTCCGGGAGCGGGAGGAGCGGCGAGCGCGCGCTTTTTCCAGCGGCGGAAAAAGAAGACGAAGCAGACGACGTTCGCCGCGAAGGTCACGACCCAGCTCACGGGATAGGAGAGGTAGAGCGTGAGGAGCGTGCGGTGGGCGGCGAACACGGTGTAAATCCAGACGATGCGAAGCCCGCAGGCCCCGGCAAGGGAGATGACGGTCGGCGTGATGCTCGGCCCCAGGCCGCGTATCGAGGCGCAGACGACGTCCATGAGCCCGCAGCTGAAGTAGGTGAGGCCGATGATGTTCAGCCGGATGAGGCCGTAGGAGACGACCTCGGCGCTCGGCGTGTATATGCCCAGCAGCTGCCTGCCCAGCAGCACGGCGCAGCCGCCGAGGCCCAGGCCAACCACGCCGGAGAAGAGCAGGTTCCAGCCCATGATGGGCAGGATGCGCTTCATGCGGTGCGCGCCCACGTTCTGGCTCGTGAAGGTCAGCGTGGCCTGGTAGAAGGCGTTCATCGCCGTGTACACAAAGCCCTCGATGTTGACGGAGGCGGTGTTCCCCGCGACTATGACGGAGGAGTCGAAGGAGTTGATGGCCGACTGAATCAGCACGTTGGAGATGTTGAAGACCGCACTCTGTATGCCCGTCGGCAGGCCGACGCGCAAAATGAAGCGCAGCTGCGCGCCGACAATGCGCAGGCGGCGCAGGCTGAGGCGGCAGGCGGTGGAGCTGCGCATGAGGCAGCGGACGGTGAGCACGGCGGAGACGAGCTGGCTCATAACCGTGCCTATGGCGACGCCCGCCACGCCCATATGGCAGACTATGACGAAGAAGAGGTTGAGCCCCACGTTTATGACGCCGCCGCAGAAGAGGAAGAGGAGCGGCCGCTTCGTGTCGCCTATCGCGCGCAGGATGCCCGCCCCGAAGTCGTAGACCATGAGGGCCGGCATGCCCACGAAGACGATGCGCATATAGAGCACGCTCTGGTCAATGACGTCGCTCGTCGTGCCCATGAGCGTCAGCAGCGGGCGGGCGAGGAAGAAGCCGATGAACACCATTGCGAGGCCGGTTATGAAGCCGAGCAGGATGGCCGTGTGCACCGTTTCCTCCACGTCGCGCCAGGCCCTCATGCCGTAATAGCGCGCCGCGGCCACGCTGGCCCCGGCGGAGAGGCCGAGGAAGAAGTTGACGATGAGGTTGTTGAGCGAGCTGGTCGAGCCCACGGCGGCCATCGCCGCGTCGCCCGTGAACTGGCCGACGACGATTATGTCGGCGGCGTTGAACAAAAGCTGAAGAATGCCCGAGAACATGAGCGGCACGGCGAAAACGAGCAGCTTCCCGAAAAGCGGCCCCTCGCACATGTCCATGGCTTCGTCTTTTCTCATTTTGACACCTCAATTTTGGCGCGGGC
>DVJK01000008.1 GCA_018716795.1 Candidatus Scatomorpha merdipullorum
GAAAAAGCGTCTTACGACGGATGGCCGCCCGCGAGGGACGCCGTCGAACGCGAAGGATATCCGAGGATACAGCCCGCGTTCAAGAGAGACTTGCCGGTCAAGTGCCGTATCTGCGGCGCGGCGGGGGATAACATCCCCCGCTTTTTTTACGCGCCGGAGCGGCGCGCAGCGAAGATTACCCAAAGCGCGGAGTTAACGCGCTTGGGCTTGAAAATCGGCGGGAAATAAGATATAGTATTATGATGAGCTTTGCGAACAAGATATTGCACATGTGAGGGAAAAACGATAAATGGCAAAAAGGACTAGTCCCGGCTACGGGAACGATTCTATCGCCCAGCTCAAGGGCGAGGACAGGGTGCGCAAGCGCCCGGCGGTTATCTTCGGCTCGGACGGCCTGGAGGGCTGCGAGCACGCGGTGTTCGAGATTCTTTCGAACTCCATCGACGAGGCCAGGGCCGGAAACGGCAACATTATAACACTGACGTGCTATCTCGACAAGAGCATCGAGTGCGAGGACTTCGGCCGCGGCTGCCCGGTGGACTGGAACCCGGTCGAGGGAAAATATAACTGGGAGCTCGTCTTCTGCGAGCTGTACGCCGGAGGCAAGTATAAGAATAACGACGGCGGCGATTATGAATACTCCCTCGGCCTCAACGGCCTCGGCTCCTGCGCCACGCAGTACGCGAGCGAGTATATGGACGTCGTCGTCCGCCGCGACGGGAAGAAGTACACGCTCCGCTTTGAAAAGGGCCGTATCGTCGGCGAAATGAAGTCGGAGCCGGCGGACCGGAAGAAGACCGGCACGGATATCCGCTGGCGGCCCGACCTCGAGGTCTTCACGGACATAGACATCCCGCTCGAGTATTACCGGGATATGCTCCGCCGCCAGGCCGTGGTCAACGCGGGTGTCACCTTCCGGCTTAAAAACGAGGTGGCCGCCGGCAAGTTCGAGACGGAGGATTTCGTCTACGAGCAGGGCATCCTCGACTACGTCGGCGAGATAGCGGGCGAGGAGACGCTCTCCGCGCCGTATTTCATCCAGGCCGAGCGCCGCGGCCGCGACAGGGCGGACAAGCCCGAGTATAAGGTCAAGCTCTCGGCGGCCTTCTGCTTTTCGCGGCAGGTGAGCCTCATTGAATACTACCACAACAGCTCCTGGCTCGAGCACGGCGGCGCGCCGGAGAAGGCCGTGCGCAGCGCTTTCGTCTCCGCCGTGGACGGGTACATAAAAAAGGTTGGGAAATACTCCAAGAACGAGAGCAAGATAACCTTCCAGGACGTCGCTGACTGCCTCGTACTGGTGACGAACTGCTTTTCCACCCAGACAAGCTATGAGAACCAGACGAAGAAGGCCATAACGAACCGCTTCATCCAGGAGGCGATGACGGACTTCCTCCGCTCGCAGCTGGAGATATACTTCATCGAGCACAAGGCGGAGGCTGACCGCGTGGCCGACCAGGTGCTTATAAACAAGCGCTCGCGCGAGCAGGCCGAGAGCTCCCGGCTGAACATCAAGAAGAAGCTCACCGGCAGCATGGACATCTCCAACCGCGTCCAGAAGTTCGTCGACTGCCGGAGCCGCGACGTCTCGAAGCGGGAGATATACATCGTCGAGGGCGACAGCGCCATGAGCTCCTGCAAGATGAGCCGCGACGCCGAGTTCCAGGGCATCATGCCCGTGCGCGGCAAGATACTGAACTGCCTCAAGGCCGATTACAGCCGCATCTTCAAAAGCGACGTCATAACCGACCTCGTCAAGGTCCTTGGCTGCGGCGTGGAGACGCAAAAGCACGTCAAGGAGCTGCCCGCCTTCGAGCTGGACAACCTGCGCTGGAGCAAGATTATAATCTGCACCGACGCGGACGTCGACGGCTTCCAGATTCGCACGCTCATACTCACGATGCTCTACCGCCTCACGCCGACGCTCATAAAGGAGGGCTACGTGTACATAGCCGAAAGCCCGCTCTATGAGATAGAGTCCGGCGGCAAGACCTGGTTTGCGTACTCCGACCGCGAGAAGGCGCAGATAGTCGAGGGGCTGCACGGCGCGAAGGCCGGCATCAACCGCTCCAAGGGCCTCGGCGAGAACGACCCGGAGATGATGTGGCTCACCACCATGAACCCGGAGACGCGGCGGCTTATCCGCGTCATGCCCGAGGACGCCGAGCGCACGGCGCAGGTCTTCGACCTGCTGCTGGGCGACGACCTCCAGGGCAGGAAAAGGCACATATCCGAATTCGGCAGCCAGTATCTGGACCTGGCTGACATATCCTGAGGGGGCTTACATATGAATCTCAAAACAACGCGCAGGCTCGTGACGATAGGCTTCACCGTCTGTATTTTCACCAGCTTCATCGGCATATTTTTCGGCGCCGGGAACCCCGAGCTTTCGAACTATATGCTGACCGCGGGCGTGATTTCGCTGCTCTTCACCGCGGCGATAATCATGAAGTGGGCGCGCTGCCCCTGGTGCGGCGGCTCGCTGCTGCGCAAGTTCTTCAAGCTTGAGGTCTGCCCGCACTGCCACCGCAATCTCGAGACGGGCAAGAAGAAAAAGGGCCACGGCGGCAGGGGAAGGAAATAAATGGCTCGTAAAAGCAAGAAAGCATCCGAAACGCAAAAGAGGGGCGCGGCGGCCGAAAACGTCATGGGCCTGAGGGCGGAGGTGCTCGAGCAGCCGATAACCGAGACGCTTGAGACCAACTATATGCCCTACGCCATGAGCGTGATAGTCTCCCGCGCCATACCCGAGATAGACGGCTTCAAGCCCAGCCACCGCAAGCTGCTCTACACCATGTACAAGATGGGGCTTCTGAGCGGCGCGCGCACGAAGAGCGCCAACATCGTCGGCCAGACCATGCGGCTCAACCCGCACGGCGACGCGGCCATATACGAGACGATGGTGCGCCTCACGCGCGGCTGCGAGGCGCTGAACGCGCCCTTCGTGGACAGCAAGGGCAGCTTCGGCAAGGTGTACTCGCGCGACATGGCCTACGCCGCCTCACGCTATACCGAGGCCAAGCTCGCGCCCATATGCGCCGAGCTCTTCGGCGACATAGATAAGGACACCGTCGACTTTGTCGACAACTACGACGGCACGATGAAGGAGCCGACGCTTCTGCCCACGGCCTTCCCAAACGTGCTCGTGAGCGCGAACACGGGCATCGCCGTCGGCATGGCGAGCCAGATTTGCGGCTTCAACCTCAGCGAGGTCTGCGAGACCGCGATAAACTATATCCGCGATCCCGAGTGCGACCTCATGGCCACGCTGCCCGCGCCGGACTTCCCGACGGGCGGCGAGATAGTCATGGACACGGACGCCATGCGGGAGATATACCGCACGGGCCGCGGCAGCTTCAAGGTCCGCTCCCGCTGGCGCTACGACGCCAAGGCCAACATCATAGAGGTCTACGAGATACCCTACACCGCCACGGTCGAGGCCGTTATGGACAAGGTCAGCGAGCTGGTCAAGGCCGGCAAGTGCAAGGAGATTGCCGACATGCGCGACGAGACCGACCTCGGCGGCCTCAAGCTCGCCATCGACCTCAAGCGCGGCGCGGATCCGGACAGGCTCATGGCCAAGCTCTTCAAGCTCACGCCGCTCATGGACTCCTTCGCCTGCAATTTCAACATCCTGATTGCCGGCACGCCGCGCGTCATGGGCGTGGGCGAGATACTGGGCGAGTGGGTCTCCTGGCGCACCGAGTGCGTCAAGCGCAGGATATACTTTGAGCTCAAGCGCAAAAAGGAGAAGCTGCACCTCCTGAAGGGCCTCGGCAGGATATTGCTTGACATCGACAAGGCCATTGCCATAATACGTAATACCGAGCGGGAGAGCGACGTCGTGCCCAACCTCATGGAGGGCTTCGGCATAGACAAGGTCCAGGCCGAGTACGTCGCCGAGATAAAGCTCCGCAACATCAACCGCGAGTATATTCTCAAGCGCACAAGCGAGACGGAGGCCCTCGAGGACGAGATTGCCGGGCTTGAGGACACGCTCTCGAGCAGGCGCAAAATTCAGAACGTTATCGTCTCCGAGCTCAGGCGCATCATTAAGCAGTACCCCTCGCCGCGCAAAACCGGCATTGTCTTCGCAGACGAGCTGCCGGAGGACGACGAGGACGAGGGCGCGCCGGACTATCCCGTCAACGTCTTCGTCTCCCGCGAGGGCTATTTGAAGAAGATAACGCCGCAGAGCCTGCGCATGTCCTCCGAACAGAAGTACAAGGAGGGCGACGGGCCCATGACGCAGTTCGAGGGAACAAACCGGGGCGAAATCCTCGTCTTTACGGACAAGCAGCAGGTCTACAAGGCCCGGCTCGCGGACTTCGAGGATACGAAGGCCAGCCAGCTCGGCGCGTTCCTCGCAAGCAAGCTGTGCATGGACGCCGGGGAGACGGTCAAGGCCGTGCTCTACGCCGGGGACTACTCGACTGAGGCGCTGCTTTTCTTTGAAAACGGCAAGGCCGCGCGGCTCCCGCTCTCCGTCTACGAGACGAAGACGAACCGAAAAAAGCTCGTCAACGCCTGTTCGGACAAGAGCCCGCTCGTGCGCGTGCTGCCGCTTTCCGGCGACATAGAGTGCGCGGCCTTCTCGACCGAGGGCCGGGCGCTTATCTTCAACACCGCGCTGCTTGCGCCAAAGGCCAGCCGCTCCACCCAGGGCGTCGGCGTCATGACGCTCAAGCCACGATACAAGCTCTCCGGGGCCGAGGCCCTGGCCGAGACCGGCATCAAGAACCTTGCCCGCTACCGCGTGCGCTCTCTCCCCGCCGCGGGCGCGCTTTTGAAGGATGAGGACAGGGGAGAGGAACAGCTTGATTTGCTGGAGGGATAAAAAATGCCTAAGCACAGCCCGAAGGAGCTCATCCGCAACTGGGCGCTCATATTTGTCGGCGCGGCCCTGTACGCCGTGGGGTACAGCTTTTTCTTCCACCCGAACGGCGTCGTGCCCGGCGGCGTGACCGGCATCGCCACGATTGTCAACTATCTCACCGACCTGCCCGTCGGCGTGATAAGCATGGTCATAAACATCCCGCTTTTCGCCTTCGGCTGGAAGCACTTCGGGCGGAGGTTCATACTCTTCAGCTTCGCCGCGACGGTGCTTATCTACGTCTTCGTGGACTCCTTCGCGCTGCTGAACACCGCGGCGACGGACAATATCCTGCTCTCATCCACCATCGGGGCCTGCCTCAACGGCATGGGCCTCGGCTGCGCCTACCTCTCCGGCGCGACCACCGGCGGCGTGGATATCGTGGCCAAGGTGCTGCGGCAGAAGTACCCCTATATAAACTTCGGTACGCTCATCATGCTCATAAACGTCGTCATTATCGGCGCATACGGCCTTATCTTCCGCAGGTGGGACGCGGTGATGTACACGGTTATCGCCCAGTTCGTCGTCTCCAAGTCCATAGACGTCGTGCTCTACGGCCTCGACACCAGCAGGGTCTGCTATCTCATAAGCGAGAAGAGCGACGAGCTGGACAGCGCCATAACCTCCACGATGCACCGCGGCGTCACCCTCCTCTCCGGCCGCGGCGGCTATACGGGCCAGGCGCGCGACGTGCTCATGTGCGTTATAAAGAAGCGCGAGATTACCTCCCTGCGCAAGATTGTCAAGACCGTCGATCCCAACGCCTTCTTCATCGTCACCGACGCGAAGGACGTCTTCGGCAACGGCTTCGGGAACATCAACGAGGAGTAAACTGCCGGCCTGAAGGGCCCTGAGATAAAGGAAAGGGGAAAAACGAAATGGACATTGAAAAGCTGAAAAAGAGCATGGACTCCCGCGGCTGGAGCTTTAAAAGCTTCGCCACGGGCACGGAGGCGGCGGATTATCTGAGCGGCGAGCTCGCGGGCGCGGCCGTCGGCATAGGCGGAAGCGGCACCGTTGACGCGATAGGGCTCTACGACAGGCTCAGGGCCGTCTGCCCCGACGTCGCTTGGCACTGGAAGGAGGAGGACATGGACGCCGCGAGGGCGCGCGCCATGACCGGCGACGCCTATGTCTGCTCCGCCAACGCCGTCGCCGAGACGGGCGAGATAGTCAACATCGACGGCATGGGCAACCGCCTGGCTGGCACG
>DVJK01000100.1 GCA_018716795.1 Candidatus Scatomorpha merdipullorum
GCGCCGGGCCCCGCGAGCTGAAGGAGAGGATAAGGATGCTCACGCGAAAGAGCCACAGCATCGCCGCCCTTGTCCTCGCCGCGCTGCTGAGCGTGACCGCCACGGCCTGCTCCTTCGCCGGCGGCGAGAGCAGCCCGGCCCCTAACGCCAAGCCTGGCGGCCTGGAGTTTAACGAGGCAGGGAGCTTCTATTACTTCACCGCGCCTGAGGGCACGGAGTACGTCAGCGTCCGCGGCTGGGCATATTCCGGCGGCGAGTGGACGCTCGCGGACAGCGGAGGCTGGGATTGCGTTCAGCGCGAGGGAAGGCTCTATCTGTACAAGGACATGAGTGTCAAGACCGTCGCATACAGCCTTGAATTCGCCTGGCCCGAGGGCGCAAGCGGCGTCAGCGGAATGTTTGACTTTGCTCGCGGCGTCGAGGCCGACAGCTGGAGCATGGCCCGGCAGACGGGCTTCAACGACCCGCCGGAGCTTGAGGACGAGACGGTGCTGCTCATGTTCGATGCCGTGTATGAGGACGAGCCCTCCTCGGTCAGCGAGAGCTACTTTGATAATCCGGAGCTGATTCCGGATAAGAGCTCGTATTACTACTGCGTCACCGTGCTGTTCTCGGCCAATCCGCCCGAGACCGCCCGCCTTGACCCGCGCGCCTATGCGGAGTACGGCAAAATGACCTTCGACTATACCGCGCCCGAGAGCGCGGAGGGCATGGCCGTATCCGCCTACAAGTTTGACGGCGGAGGCTGGACGCTGTTCGACAGGACGGTCTACTCGCTGGACGAAAAATCCGGCGCGCTGGATTTCGCCGCCGACACCGAGGCGCAGTCGGTTGAATTCTCCCTCAACGGTGGAGAGAGCAAGACGGCTGCGTATGACTTGCCTGATCTGGCCGCGGCCTACCTGATGGGGGCCCAGGAAGCAAATCTGAACTTTGAGATACCGGCGCTGCTGCTCTATTCCGGCAGTAGCTGTTCTGGCCCCAGTGCCTACTACAATGTTGAAGAGCTTGACGAGGGAGGCAGCTACGTCTGCTTCACGGTCGCCTTCACGAGCGGCAATCAATACCCGCAGTCGGACGAGACGCCTCAGCCGACTGCGGCCCCGCAGAGCTCGGATATGGAGGGCTTCAGCGTACAGACGGCTTCCGAAAGCTATGACGAACTGCTGAGCGACTGGGTTCACGCATACGCCGAAAACCTCGTGCACCTGCCCCTGAGCGACCCGGCGGGCTGTTCGTCGGTTCAAATCCAGGGCTGCGAGCCGGTTGCGGCCAGCCTGACGGAGCCTGAGCGGATAATCGCGCACATGTCGCTGGACTGCTATCCGAGAGATAAAAGCGCGTTTGAAATCGCTTTTGCCATAACCCAGCCGGTCGAGTACGGTGTGGAAGACGGCGAAATATTTTATCAGCTGAATCGCAATCTCGTCCTCGAGCTTGAGAACGGCATATTGAAATGCATCGCCGTGAGCACAGACTCTCCGGACATGTGGGGCTATCAGTCCTTTGAGCCGCACAGCGACGCCGACTACATCGTCAAGATGGCCGACGCGGGCATGAGCGCCGCGCATATTGTCCAGCTGGTGAACTACTCCGAGCTGAACGAGGCAAGCGCCGAGAGCTGGATGGCCCTGCTCGAGGCGCTCGACGACATAGCCATCGCGCCGGAGGTCGCAAACGACCAGCTGATACGCGACATGTACGCCATGCTGGCCGCGGAGCACGCCGACGGAGCCTATGCAACCTGGCTTAGCTACATCTATATAGCCCAGCGCGAGCACGATCCCGAGGCTTTTGAAGCGGCCCTCTCCGCCTTCGACAGCGAAACGAGGGAGAACATTATATTCCTCGCGGACCATCCGACATAAAAAACCGGGGCGGTTCAATCTGGATAAAAAGGCCTCGACGGCCTTTTTATCCAATTAGGGTCTCCCGCCCTTCGGGCGATGAGGACCGGCGCTTCGCTCAGCGCACAAGAAGGGCCAGTCTTCGGACTGGTCCTTCTTGCACGTTCGCTCAGCGAGAGGTATTTTCGGGCGGGCAAAGCTCACCCGAAAATGAATTTCAATTTTTTCGCCGCTTTGCTGTGAAACTCAAGCGAGGCCTTTTCAGCCAGCATGAGCCGCCCCGGCGCTTTTTTATTTTGCCAGCCCGCGACGTTCGAGCGCCGACGCTATCCTCTCCAGCGCGGCGTCGAGCTGCTGCCTCGGGCAGGCGAAGTTGAGGCGCTGGAAGCCGTCGCCCTCGCCGTTGGGGCCGAACATGGGGCCGTTGTCCGTGGCGACGCGGGCCTCGCGGAGCATGAAGTTCCAGAGTTCCTCCGGGCCCATACCGCAGGCGCGGAAATCGAGCCAGCCGAGGTAGGTCGCCTCCGGCGCGCGAAAGCGAACTCGGGGCATCCGGACCGCGACAAATTCCTCGATATGCCGCGCGTTCCCGGCGAGGAATTCAAGCAGCGCGTCGAGCCAGGGCGCGCCCTTGGTGTAGGCCGCTGTCTGCGCCACAGTGCCGAAGGTGCCCGGCCAGAGGTAATAGGGCTGCATTTTCGCCTCGAAGGCCGCGCGAATGCCGTCGTCCGGGATGATGATGTCGGAGACGAGCAGCCCCGCGAGGTTGAAGGTCTTGCTCGGCGAGGTGCAGACGATGCAGTTTCGCGCGAATTCCTCGCTTATGGACGCGAAGGGCACATGCCTGTTCGGCGGCAGCACCAAATCCGCGTGTATCTCGTCCACCGCGAGCATGACGCCGTTGTCTATGCAGATACGCCCGACGCGCTCCAGCTCCTCGCGCGTCCACGCCCTGCCCACGGGATTGTGCGGGCTGCAAAGTATCATGAGCCGGACGTCCGGCTCCCGCGCCAGCGCCTCGAGCGCGGCGAAGTCCATCTCCCAGCGCCCGCCGCGCTCGACGAGGGGATTGTAGGCTATCTTCCGCCCCGTGCCGCGCACGTAGTCGTAGTAGGGATAATAGACCGGCGACTGGATTATAACGCGCTCGCCCGGCGAGGTGTACATCTCCACCGCGCAGACGAGGGCCATGTTGACGCCCGGCGTGTAGCAAATCCACTCGGGCTTCACCTCCCAGCCGTGCCTCTCGCGCTGCCAGCCGGCGCAGGCGGCGAGGTATTCCCGGCTCGCGTAGCCATAGCCGTAGGTCTCGTGCGCGGCGCGATTTTGTATCGCCTCGGCCACGCAGGGCGCGGTCTTGAGGTCCATGTCCGCTATGCCCATGGGTATGACGCCGCCGTCGCCGTACATCTCCCGCCGGAGCTCCGGAGACCATTTGATGGACACCGTCGCGGCGCGGTCTATCGCCTCGTTGAAGTTGAAGTTGAAGTCCATGCTCTCGCCCCTTTCATTTTTCGCTTGCGCGTAGTATAATAGAATAATGCTATGTACTATAATGATACACGCAGTCTATTATATTGTCAAGAGGTGAGTCCATGGAGGACATGAACGCGATTGTCGCGCGCAATATCCGCCGCCTGCGGGACAACAGGCAGCTGAGCCTGGACGAGCTGGCGCGGCTCTCCGGCGTGAGCCGGAGCATGCTTGCGCGCATAGAGAGGGGAGAGGGCAACCCCACGCTCTCTACGCTCTGGAAGGTGGCCAACGGCCTCGGCCTGCCCTTTGACGAGCTCACCGTGAGGCCGAAGGCGGACTTTGAGCTTGTCCGCGCCGAGGACGTGCAGCCCATACTCGAGGACGGCGGCCGCGTGCGCAACTACTCCGTCTTCCCGGACGGGGAAAACCGGCGCTTCGCCGTCTACTACATGGAGCTCGAGCCCGGCAGCCGCTGGACAAGCGAGGCGCACATGCGCGGCACGGTGGAGTTCATAACCGTCTTCTCCGGCGAGCTGGAGCTGGAGGCGGCGGGAAGGAGCCTGCGCGTGGGCGCGCGGGAAAACCTGCGCTTTCCCGCCGACAGCGAGCACACCTACGCGAACGCCGGCGAGGGCGTCTGCGCGCTTGAGATGATACTTTATAACCCGTGAAATAAGGAGGCAGCAGCGTGAAATACGACTTCACATCCATGATAGACCGCCGCGGGCACGACGCGATTGCGGTCGAGGGCATCGGCTCCAGCTTCTGGGGCAACGAGCCCGCGGCCCCGCGCGAGGGCTTCGACGCCATACCCATGTGGGTGGCAGACATGAACTTCGCCACCGTGCCCACCATCCCCGAGGCGATAATCGAGCGCGCGAGGCACCCGCTCTACGGCTATTTCACGCCCCGGGACGAATACTTCGACTCCATAATCCGCTGGCAGGAGCGCCGCAACGGCGTCCGGGGCCTCGAACGCGGGCACATAGGCTATGAAAACGGCGTCCTCGGCGGCGTTATAAGCGCGCTGAACGTCATGTGTTCAAAGGGCGACGCCGTGCTGCTGCACTCGCCGACCTACATAGGCTTCACCGGCGCGCTGGGCAACAACGGCTATAAAATGGTGCACAGCGGGCTTGTCCGCGACGAAAACGGCGTCTGGCGCATGGATTTTGAGGACATGGAGCGCAAAATACGCGAAAACCGCATTCACGCCGCCGTCTTCTGCTCGCCGCATAACCCGACGGGCCGCGTCTGGGAGCGATGGGAGATTGAGCGCTTCATGGCCCTTTGCGCGAAATACGACGTCTACGTCGTCTCCGACGAGATATGGTCGGACATTATCCTCTTGGGGCACAGGCATATCCCCACGCAGTCCGTGAGCGAGGACGCGAGGAACCGCACCGCCGCCCTCTACGCGCCCAGCAAGA
>DVJK01000101.1 GCA_018716795.1 Candidatus Scatomorpha merdipullorum
CCGCGATAAATTCGCGTGGAATGAGAAACGAAAGGAAAAGATGAAAATGACCAGAAGAATCCTTGCAATGCTCATGGCCCTCGTCATGGTGTTCGCCCTCGCCGCCTGCGGCGAGCCCGCGACGGAGGAGACCACTCCCGCCGGCGAGGAGACCGAACCCGTCGATCCCCAGGCCGCGGCCCAGGCCGTCATCGACAGCCTCGTCGTGCCCGAGGACATAGACCCCGCCGCCGTTGAAGGCCTCGAGGACGGCGTCCTCACCGTCGCCATGGAGTGTGCCTACGCGCCCTACAACTGGACGCAGATGGACGACTCCAACGGCGCCGTGCCGATAGAGGGCGGCTACGCCAACGGCTATGACGTCATGATGGCCCAGATTATCTGCGATATTTACGGCTGGGAGCTCGAGGTCAAGGCCAGCGCCTGGGATTCCCTCGCGCCGGGCGTGCAGAGCGGCGTCTATGACGCGAACATCGCCGGACAGAGCATGACCGCCGACCGCATGGCCCAGGTCGACATGGCCGGCCCCTACTACTACGCCGACATCGTCGTCGTCACCACCAAGGACAGCGAGTATGCCTCCGCCCAGAGCATCCAGGACCTCGCCGGCGGCATCGCCACCGCGCAGAGCGGCACCATTTGGTACGACTCCTGCCTGCCCCAGATCCCCGACGTTGAGCTGATAGCTCCCGCCGAGACCGCGCCCAGCATGATCATGGCCCTCACCACCGGCCAGGTCGACTACATCTGCACCGACGTGCCCACCGCCACCGCCGCCGCCCAGAAGGACGACAACCTCGTCATTCTCAACTTCGCCGGCACCGACGGCGACTTCCAGTTCGCCACCGAGGAGGAGCGCGCCGAGAACGTCAACATCGGCATCAGCGTCAAGAAGGGCAACACCAGCCTGCTCGACGCCATGAACGCCGTCCTGAACCAGATGGACAGCGACGACTTCAACACCATCATGGCCTACGCCATCTCCATCCAGCCGGAAATCTGAGCGCAGAGCACATCCGTTAAGCCACACAGGGCGCGTCTTGACTGACGCGCCCTGTACCTGCGAAAAAATATAAAAAAATATAAAGGGGTTTTCACCGCCAATGAACGTTTTCTCCCAGCTCGTATCGGATATAGGGAGCCTGCTCGAGGTCTACTGGCTGGCCTACCTCAAGGACATGGGCAACACGCTCATCCTCGCCACGGTGGCCACGGTGATAGGCTTCATCATCGGCCTCGCCTGCGGCATACTCAACACGATTCCCTATTCCAAGAGCGATTCGCCCGTCAAGAAGTTCTTCCTCAAGCTGATACGCGCGATTGTCCGCATATACGTCGAGGTCTTCCGCGGCACGCCCATGGTGCTCCAGGCCGTGTTCATCTTCTACGGCCTGCCCTACTTCACGGGCGGTGAGATGCAGTTCCGCGGCACGTCCGGCCTCTGGCTGGCGGCCATCATCATCGTGTCCATCAACACGGGCGCGTACATGGCCGAGAGCGTGCGCGGCGGCATAATCTCCATTGACCCCGGCCAGACCGAGGGCGCGAAGAGCATAGGCATGAACCACTTCCAGACCATGACCAGCGTCATACTGCCGCAGGCCATACGCAACATCATGCCGCAGATAGGCAACAACTTCATAATCAACGTGAAGGACACCTCGGTCATGTTCATCATCGGCTTCACCGAGTTCTTCGCGAGGCACCGCTTCATCACCGGCCTCAACAACATGTACTTCCCGAGCGCCACGATAGAGATGGTCGGCTACCTCATCGTCACGCTGACGGCCTCGATAATCCTGCGCTGGCTTGAAAAGCGCATGGACGGCAAGAGCAGCTATGAGCTGGTGCAGAACGACAACATCACCATGACCGCCGGCACCTACAGCCACCCCAACCGCGGCACGCCCTTCGACGAGCGCAGCGGCGAGTTCGGCGCCGCCGAGGAGGAGCGCGAGCGGATACGCATGGCGCTCAAGAACCGCAACGGCAGCACGAGAGGAGAGAGATAAATGAGCGACGCCATACTTGAGGTCCGCCACCTCTCCAAGAGCTTCGGCTCCAACGAGGTGCTGCGCGACATAGACTTCGACGTGCGCCAGGGCGACGTCACGAGCATAATCGGCGCCTCCGGCTCCGGCAAGAGCACGCTGCTCAGGTGCATCAACCTGCTCGAGACGCCCACGAGCGGCGACGTGCTCTTCCACGGCGAGAGCGTCGTAAACGGCGGCGTCAACCCCAACAAATACCGCGCCAAGGTGGGCATGGTGTTCCAGAGCTTCAACCTCTTTGAGAACATGAACGTGCTCAAAAACTGCATGGTGGGGCAGATGAAGGTGCTCAAGCGCTCCTCCGTCGAGGCGCGCGAGAACGCCATGAAGTATCTCGAGCGCGTCGGCATGGGGCCGTATATAAACGCCAAACCGCGCCAGATTTCCGGCGGCATGAAACAGCGCGTCGCGATTGCCCGCGCCCTCGCCATGGACCCCGAGATCCTGCTCTTCGACGAGCCGACGAGCGCGCTCGACCCCGAGATGGTCGGCGAGGTGCTCGCCGTCATGCGCTCGCTCGCCGAGGAGGGCATGACCATGCTCGTCGTCACGCACGAGATGTCCTTCGCCCGCGACGTCTCTGCCAACGTCGTCTTCATGAAGGACGGCGTCATCTGGGAGCAGGGCGCCCCCGAGCGCATGTTCAAAACGCCCGAAAAGCAGGAGACGCGCGATTTCCTAGCGCGGATAATACAGGCCTGAGCAGCCCGCGGGCAGCTCAGAGCAAAAAGGACCGGTCTTCGGACCGGTCCTTTTTTGCACGTTCGATGCGCGGGCGGACAGATGACGCCGGTTCGCCGCTGACACCTACCCAATCCATCGTAGGGGCGGGCTTCCACGCCCGCCCGGCGTGGGTGAACGGACGACGTGGGTTCGCCCGTATGAAATGGTGCGCGGGCTGTGCCCGAGGGATTTGAATACGTGGGGTTGTGGACGGAGGTGGGCGCGACGTGGGAAACGTGGGTGTAATTGGCCACGCCAAACGTCAGCACCCAACCCACCCCGGCAATCCCGCGACCGCGGGGCGTCGAGGACGCCGCCCCTTACGGGCGAGTGCGAAACGCAGGTATCAGCATCGTGGTAAACGGATGCGAAAACGCCGCAAATCTCCGCCCACCTCTCGGCTCCCCTGAAAGGGGAGCTGTCACGGCGCTCTGCGCCGTGACTGAGGGGTTGGTGCAGCGTGGGTGCGGCGAAACGACGTTGCCCGTTAACCACGCAACCACCCACCGTA
>DVJK01000102.1 GCA_018716795.1 Candidatus Scatomorpha merdipullorum
GAGACGCCGGTGCGCACCCTCTCCGGCGGCAACGTGCAGAAGGTGCTCGTCGGCCGCGAGATATCCAGCGCGCCCACCGTCCTGCTCACTGCCTACGCCGTGCGCGGCCTGGACATCAACTCGTCCTACACGATATACGACCTCATAAACAAGCAGAAGGAGCGCGGCGTCGCCGTCGTCTACGTCGGCGAGGATTTGGACGTGCTGCTCGAGCTCTCCGACCGCATACTCGTCCTCTGCGGAGGCAAGGTCAGCGGGCTCATACCCGGCCGGGGCGCGACCAAGCGCCGCGTCGGCCTCATGATGACAAAGCTGGGAGGTGGCAGCGAGGATGAATAACAAAACCCACGTGCCCCTTGTGCACATCTCCCGCCGCGCGGCCCTGCCCTGGTACAAGGCCTGGGCCATCCGCGCCGCGGCGATAGTGCTCGCGCTGATAGTCTGCGGCGTCATAACCGCGCTCTTCACGGGCGAGGACCCCTTCGCGCTCTACCTGAGCATGATAGAGGGCGCCTTCGGCTCCTCGCGGCGCATCTGGGCGCTTTTGCAGAGCGTGGCGATACTCCTCTGCGTCTCCCTCGCCGTGACGCCCGCCTTCAAGATGCGCTTTTGGAACATCGGCGGCGAGGGCCAGATTATGGCCGGCTGCCTCGCCACCGCGGCCTGCATGATAGTCCTGCGCGACGTCCTGCCCAACTGGCTGCTTATAGCCACCATGCTCGTCACGAGCATAATCGCGGGCGGCGTCTGGGGCCTCATCCCCGCCTTCTTCAAGGCCAAGTGGAACACGAACGAGACGCTCTTCACCCTCATGATGAACTACGTCGCGATTCAGCTCGTCGCCTTCTTCATAATAATCTGGGAGAGCCCGGCGGGCAGCGGCAACGTCGGCATCATCAACCAGCAGAGCCAGGCCGGCTGGCTGCCCATGATAGGCTCCAACCGCTACATGCTCAACGTCATCGTCGTCGCCGTCATAACCGTGCTCATGTACGTCTATCTCAAGTATTCCAAGCACGGCTACGAGATTTCCGTCGTCGGCGAGAGCGAGCGCACGGCCCGCTACGTCGGCATAAAGGTCGAGCGCGTCATTATGCGCACGATGTTCATCTCCGGCGCGCTCTGCGGCTTCGCGGGCTTCCTGCTCGTCGCGGGAACCGACCACACGATAACCACCACCATCTCCGCCAACCGCGGCTTCACCGCCGTCATGGTCAGCTGGCTCGCGAAGTTCAGCCCCGTGTTCATGGTGTTCACCAGCTTCCTCATTGAATTCCTCGCCCGCGGAGCGAGCGAGATAGCCACCGACTTCGGCCTCAACGAGGCCTACGGCGACATCCTCACCGGCATAATCCTCTTCTTCATCATAGGCAGCGAGTTCTTCATCACCTACAAGCTCCACTTCCGGGGCGGCAGGAAGGCGCAAAAGGAGGCGGCGGAAAATGTTTGATTTCATAGCTTTCATCCCGCGCGCCGTCGTCCAGGGCGTGCCGCTGATGCTCGGCAGCACGGGCGAGACGCTGACGCAGAAGTCCGGCAACCTCAACCTCGGCCTGCCAGGCGTCATGTACGTCGGCGCGATAAGCGGCGTCATAGGCGCCTTTATGTATGAGCAGAGCACGCCGCCCGAGAGCATGAACGCCCTGCTCGCCCTCGGCATCCCGCTGCTCTGCTGCCTCGCGGGCAGCCTGCTCATGGGCCTGCTATACTGCTTCCTCACCGTCACGCTCCGCGCCAACCAGAACGTCACCGGCCTCGCCATGACCACCTTCGGCGTCGGCTTCGGCAACTTCTTCGGCGGCTCGCTCATAAAGCTGACGGACAGCGAGGTGCCCTCCATCGCCCTGACGGCCACGAGCTCCTACTTCACGGCCAAGCTGCCCTTCGCGGCGGAGCTGGGCTGGTTCGGGCAGATTTTCCTCAATTACGGCTTCCTCACCTACCTCGCGATAGCCATCTGCCTCGTCTGCTCCGTCTACCTCAGGCGCACGCGCTCCGGCCTCAACCTGCGCGCCGTGGGCGAGGACCCGGCCACGGCGGACGCCGCGGGCATCGACGTCACGCGCTATAAGTACAAGGCCACCTGCATCGGCTGCATGATAGCCGGGCTCGGCGGGCTCTACTACGTCATGGACTACGCCAACGGCATCTGGTCGAACGACGCCTTCGGCGACCGCGGCTGGCTTGCGATAGCGCTCGTTATATTCACGATGTGGCGCCCCGCCGTCGGCATTCTCGCCGGCATCCTCTTCGGCGGGCTCTACATCCTGTATCTCTTCCTCCCCACCGGCACGAACCTCGCCGTCAAGGAGCTGTACAAGATGCTGCCCTACCTCGTCACCATCGCCGTGCTGATAATCGTCTCGCTCAAAAAGAGCCGCGAAAACCAGCCGCCCGCCCACCTCGGCCTCTCGTATTTCCGGGAGGAGAGATAAAAGCTGCCGAAAAAGGCCTCGACGGCCTTTTCCGGCATTAAGGTCCCCTGCCCGCGCCCGAGGCGCGGGCAATGGAGACTTGCCGCGCGCCTGCGCGCGTCCGAGCCCGCCGGCCTGAGGACCGGCGGGCTCGAACACACTTGCCGCGCAAGAAGATTTTTTCCGGCGTACACGCCGCCGGAAAAAGCCCGGAATTCGGCACGAATTCCGGGCGATTCGGATAAGATGCCAATTTTTTCGCGCCTGAGGGCGCGAAACTCTACGAGGCTTTTGGTCTGGCCTGAAACGGCTCGACGCCGTTTCAGTGCCAAAGGGGTCTCCCGCCCGCGCCGAAGGCGCAGGCGATGAGGACCGGCGCTTCGCTGCGCGCAAAGAAATCCACCAGTCTGCGGACTGGTGGATTTTTCACACTCCGCTCCGCGAGAGGTAATTTTGACCGGGCAGAGCCCGGCCAAAATTCGGCGAATTCGGCGCGAATTCGCCTTGGATTGCATTTGATGCCAATTTTTTCGCGCCTGAGGGCGCGAAACTTAAGCGAGGCTTTTGGGCTTGCGCCCGGCTGTTTGGCCGGGCGTTTTTTTCGCGCCCGGGCGGCGATTGCAGCCCGGGCTGCGGCAAAAGTCCGCTCGCCGCCATTTCCCTTTGACTTGACCTGTGGTAATGTGCTATATTATACGTAAATGTGCGCATGAAAGGGCGAAGCCCTCCGTGCAATGTTAAAAGCAGGCTGATAAGCAAGCTCGCCTATATGGATATAAGAAGAAAGGTGGAAAAAACCCATGTTCAAGATTGCTGAGAAATACCCTCTCAACACGTCTAAGACCATCTACCGCGTGAGCATCGAGGCCCCGCTCGTGGCCAAGGCGGCGAAGCCGGGCCAGTTCGCCATATTCAGGCTGGACGAGTTCGGCGAGCGCTTCCCGCTCACGATTGCGGACTACGATCCCGAGGTCGGCACCGTCAGCTTCAACTTCCAGCCCGCGGGCAAGAGCACGCAGATGTTCTCCCTCATGGACGAGGGCGACTATATCGCGGACATCGTCGGCCCCCTCGGCCGCCCCGCGGAGATAGACCCGAACGCCAAGCGCGTCTGCGTCGTCGGCGGCGGCACCGGCTGCGCGATTAACTATCCCGTCGCCAAGGAGCTCAAGCGCCTGGGCATCGGCGTCGATATGATCTGCGGCTTCCGCAGCAAGGACATCGTCATAATGGAGGATGAGTTCCGCGCGGCCTGTGACAACCTCTACATCTGCACCGACGACGGAACCTACGGCGAGCACGGCTTTG
>DVJK01000103.1 GCA_018716795.1 Candidatus Scatomorpha merdipullorum
CCGGGTCGGTGTCTATGGGCCGGGGCTCCTCCTCAAAATTGACGTAAAACTGCATCTGCGCCTTCGAGCAGACGAATTTCCAGCCCGTCCGCGCGCAGAACTCCGCAAAGGAGGCGAGGTCGGGATTGTCCGCCGGGTCGAATTCCGAGAGCCGCGGGTAATACGTGACGGCAAAGCGCGCCTTCACCGGCTCGCATTTCTCATAGTTCCAGGTGAAGGCCCCGACGCTCTTGAGCATCCAGCCGCGCGCGGCCATGTCCTCAAGGTGCGCGGCGATGCCCGTGTGGTCGTAGAAGGAATAGGGCTCAATGCGGCGCTTCATGCGCTCTCACCTCCGAAGGCCGCGGCTATGGCGGCGCAGTTTTCCGCGCTCAGATCGCGGTTATATTCCAGGTACACGACGCTCTCGCCGTAGCAGAGTATCCAGGCCTGTTCGGCGCCGTGGAAGGACTCCTCTATGTACCAGGCCTCCTCCGCGCCGAAGGGCGCGGCTTCGCACGGCTCCGTGAGGCCCTGATGCTCCCAGAGCACGCCCTCGCGCAGTTTGGGATAGGCCGAGGGGATTCGCGCGCGGTAGACGCTGTATCGCAGCCTTGCCGAGACGTCCTCGCCCGGCGCGGGCTTGGGGCAGGCGCCGCCGAAGGGGACGTAGCGCTCCTCATAGGAATAGAGCTCCGCGAAGGGCGAGGCGTCGCTCTCGATATAGACGGCGTAGGCGTAATCGCCTCCGCCGAGATCGCTTATCGTGAGCGGAGCGTCGGACGAATCGGCCTCCCGCGCGGTGAGCAGCGCGCCCAGGACGGCGACGGCAGCGCAGGATACGAGGACCGCGAGCGCGCTGAGGGCAATGTTCCTCCCGCGCGGGGCCCCGGCCGCCCTCAGGCGCGAGGAGACCGCCGCTCCCGCCGCGCCCGCTATTAAGACGGCGGCGGCGTTTATGACCACGCGCATGGACTCCCGCCCGCTCCCGCCGTAAAAGAACCAAGCCATGACGCAGAGCGCGAGCAGTACGGGCAGCAGCAGCGGTATGGCGGCGTTCACCCGGGCGATGCGCCGCGAGGCGTAGAATTCCCCGCGCTCCGCCGCGGCGCGCGCCCGCCTCCGCCAGAGCGCCCAACAGACGATATCGCCCAGGCAGCAGAGCGCGGCGCCCGAAAGCAGCAGCAGCAGAATGAGCGCGTCCATGCTGACAAGCGCGGCGAGCCGGTCGTCAAGCGCCCGGCTCAGCGTGAGCCAGAGCAGCGCAAGCGCGGCGGCCAGCGCCGCGGCGCTGAAGAGCGCGCCCTTGCGCGCCATGCGGTCCGTCAGCTCAATTTCAAGCTCCGGGTCGGTGTCGAGCGGCAGGGGATCGGCCGAGCGGTTCACGAAGACCTGCATATACCCGCGCGAGCAGACGAACTCCCAGCCCGTGCGCGCGCAGAGCTCGCGGAAGGCGAGCTCGTCGGAGTCCGGCGGGGCGTACTCGCTGCCCCGAGCGTAGTATGCGACGGCGTAACGCGCCTCCGCCGGCTCGGCGCGGCGGAATTTCCAGCTCCATCTCCCTCCGCCGCAGAGCTCCCAGCCCTTCGCGGCCATGCGCTCGAAGAGCCGGGCCTCGCCGGGCTTGTCGTAGACGGGCAGGAGGTCGAATTTTCGCCTATACCGACTCATGCCTCTCCCTCCCCGAAGACGCGGCGGAAGTCCGCCGCCTGGGCGCAGATACGCCCATACTCGTTTTTAAGCGTCTCGAGGCCGCGCTCGGTCAAAATATAGCTCCGCCGCCGGCCCTCGACGCGCGTCTCGCGGATAAAGCCCGCGTCCAGGAACTGCTCGAGCAGGTTGTAAAGCGTGCCGGAGCCGACGCTCACGCGCCCGCCCGTCAGCTCCGGAACGAGGTCGAGGATGTCTATCCCGCAGCGCTCGACGCGCAGGCAGAGCAGCACGTAGAACATCTGCTCGGTCAGGGTGTGGAATTTTGCCCGGGCCATGCGCTGCGCCTCCAATCTCGATAATCGAGTTATCTGGGGCCAGTATATTCTCGAATATCGAGATTGTCAAGCGCGGAGAGTTTTTCCGGCGCTTTGCCCGAAAGCGCGGCTTCCATTTTGGGCGAAACGGTGGTATGATTTCAGCAAGAACATCCGAAGGAGGTCCTGACATGGACAAAACGCGCATCGAGATAATCCAGGGCGACATCACTCGCTCGGACGCGGACGCGATAGCCAACGCGGCCAACACCTCGCTGCTCGGCGGCGGAGGCGTCGACGGGGCCATACACCGCGCCGCGGGGCCGGAGCTGCTCGCCGAGTGCCGCACGCTGCACGGCTGCGAGACGGGCAGGGCCAAGATAACGAAGGGCTATCGCCTCAAGGCCAAGTACATCCTGCACACGCCCGGCCCGGTCTGGCACGGCGGAAGCCGCGGCGAGGCGGAAAAGCTCGCGGGCTGCTACCGCTCCTGCCTCGAGCTCGCGAGCCAATACGGCTGCAAGACCGTCGACTTCCCAAGCATCTCCACCGGCGTGTACGGCTATCCGGTCGACAGGGCGGCGAAGGTCGCGCTGGGCGCAATCGCCGGATACCTCGGCGCCCACCCCGAGATTGAGCGCGTGCGCATGGTCTGCTTCGACTCGCAGACGAAGGCGGCCTACGACGCGGCCCTCGCGGCGCTGTGAGCTCCCGCACGCTCCGCTTCACCGTCCCGCCCGAGGGCGAGGGAAAGCGCGCCCGCGCGGTTTTGCAGGGCGCGCTCGGCCTCTCCGCGGGCCTCGTGACGCGGCTCAAGCACAGAGAGAACTCCCTGCGCATAAACGGCGTCCCGGCCAGGACCGTGGACGTGCTCCGCGCCGGCGACCTTGTCGAGGTCGAGGTCGGCGACGCGAAGCCGGGCGCGTTCGCGCCGGCGCGCGGCGCGCTCGACGTGGTCTGGGAGGACGAGGACATACTCATAATAAACAAGCCCGCGGGCGTCGCCGTCCACGGCCGGAGCGACAGAGGCGAGCCCACGGTCGGCTCCCTCGTCGCGGCCTATCTGGGCACGAACGCGCCCTTCCACCCCGTGAACCGCCTCGATCGCGGCACGACGGGGCTCATGTGCGCGGCCAAGACCGGCTGGATGCACGAGCGGCTCCGCCGCATACTGCACACGCCGGACTTCCGGCGCGAATACCTCGCCGTATGCACGGGTACGCTGCCGGGAGAGAGCGGCGTCATAGACGCGCCCATAGCGCGCTTCGGCGAGGAAAAGCGCTTTTGCGTCTCGCCCGAGGGCGCGCCGAGCCTCACGCGCTGGGAGCTTGTATCCCGGCGCGGCGGCCTCTCGCTCGTGCGGCTGAGGCCCGAGACGGGCCGGACGCATCAGATCCGCGTCCACATGGCAAGCATGGGCTGCCCGCTCCTGGGCGACCGGCTCTACGGGAGGGCCAGCCCGCTCATAGCCCGGCCGGCCCTGCACTCGTCCGCGCTCCTGCTCCGCCACCCGCTGACGGGCGAGGAGATTTCCGTAAGCGCCCCGCTCCCCGAGGACATGGCGGCGCTCATATAGAGCGCGGCAGGGCTGCGGGCCCCGAAGCCGGGCCCGCGGCCTTTGGACTCAGGCGAAGCGCGTCTGCCCGTCCGCCGCGACGTAGGCCACGGCCGTCAGGGCGCGCAGGCGGCCCGTGAGCTCGGCGAGGGGCGTCGCCCTCCCCTCGGGGATGAAAACGCCGCGCAGCTCGAGCTCCGAGGCCAGGGACGTGCTCAGGCTCTCCGCCGGCGCGCGCTCGGCGATATAGGCCAGCACCGTCTCCTCAAAGGCGCTCCGGTCGGCCGCGAGGCCGATGTCCACGCCGTCCACGCTCACCCGCCAGGCCAGCTCCACGCCCGGCGTGTCGGCCAGCAGCGCCGCGGCGAGCTCCGCCGCCGTGCCCTCGGCGGGCCTCATGCTCAGGCGCAGCCGCGTCTCCGGCTCGCTCACCGCCGCGCCGCCGCGGGATAGCTCCTCCGCCGCGGCGCGCGCCGTCTCCACGCCCTCGCGGAGCGCCGTGCCGCTCCAGAGCCCGGGCAGCGGCCTACCGTCGAGCTCGACGGAGTAGGCCGGCCTCACATACGCCGCCGCCAGCGCCGCGAGCGCCAGCGCCGAGAACAGCAGCTTCTTCCACATACCATCACCTCCGAGGTCAACATAACACTTTTTCGCGCCGCGTCAAGGCCTTCGGCAAAAGCTCCCGAAAAGTCCCCTCTTTTTCGCGCCGGACGGGCATATGCTCTCTCCAGGCGGATAGAAGGAGGCTTGGCGAATGGCGAACGAGGATAGGGCGAAACTCCCGGCGAAGCCGCAGCGCATCACGCTTGACGAGCGCGCGCGGCTCACGGTGACGGGCGTGGAGGAGGTCATGAGCTTCGACGAGGAGCGGATTGTCATGCGCACGGTGCTCGGCGAGCTCACGGTCCTGGGCTCCGGGCTGCACATAGGCCGGCTGAGCCTCGACGCGGGCGAGCTCGGCGTGGAGGGCGAGGTGAGCGAGCTCGCCTTTTCCGAGCGCGGCTCGGCCGGCGGCCTCTGGAGCCGCCTGTTTGGCTGATTGTGGAATTACCGGTTTCGCTTCAGGCCGCGCAGGCGGCCTTCTCCCTCCTGGCCGGGGCGGCGCTGGGCCTGGGCTTCGACCTCTGCCGGGCGCTCCGCTCCCTCCCGGGCGGAAAATTGCTGCGCGGGGCGCTGGACGCGGCCTTTTGCCTCGCGGCGGGCTTTTTCGTCTTCGTTTTCGCCCTGGAGAGGGGCGAGGGGCGGCTTCGCGGCTTCATGCTCTGCTGTATGGGCGCGGGTTGGGGCGCCTATCTGCTCACGCTCTCCCCGCCGCTGCTCGCTTTTCTGCGGCGGCTTGTGAAAAGTTTGGGCAAGCTGCTGAGTAAAGCGGGAGAAAAACTGGGCACAATCAGAAAAATCAAAAAAATTGAAAAAAATATCTTTTCAAAACTCCGCCTTGGGTTTACAATGATACAAACCGCGCGGCGCGCCGGACGCGCCGCGAAAAACGAAGGGAGAACGCGCCGTGAAGAACGCAAGGGCAGCCCTTGCAGCCCTCCTCGCGGCGGCGGCCCTGTCTCTGTACGCGCTGGCCGGGATACTCCGGGCCGGGGCGGAGATAGAGAGATGCAGCCGGACAAGGCAGTCGCTCGAAGAGGCGGCCGGGGCTCTGGAGGCCGAAAACGCGGCTCTTGAGGAGCTGCTGAACGCCGGCAGGGATGAACTCATCGAAAAACTCGCGCGGGAGAGACTGGGCTTCGCCTATCCCGGCGAGGAAAAATAAGACACAGCAAACAGGGGGATAAAGTACACTTATGCAGCTGCAGGTGGGAATGGTACTCGAAGGCAAGGTAACGGGCATCACCAAGTTCGGGGCTTTTGTGGCCCTGCCCGACGGCAAGAGCGGTCTGGTTCACATCTCCGAGATCGCAAACACCTTTGTCAATGACGTTCACGACTACGTCCAGGACGGGCAGACCATGAAGGTCAAGATAATAGGCATCGGCGACGACGGGAAGATTAACCTCTCCATCAAGAAGGCCGAGGCGCCGGAGCAGTCCGCGCGGCCCGGCCGCCCGCCCAGGCCGTATTCCGACCGGCCGCGCCCCGGCGGCTTCCGCCAGCCCATGCCCCGCGCCAACGGCCCCACGGGCGACGCCAGCTTTGAGGATAAGCTCAAGCACTTCATGCAGGAGTCCGACAGCCGCATGGCCGACAACAAGATGTACGCGGATCACCGCACCCGCCGCCGCAGCCGCTGAATTCAAGCGCTCGAAAAGGACGCCGGTCAAAAGACCGGCGTCCTTTCGCGTCTTCCGCCCGCTTGAAATTTTTTTGACTTCCCTCTTGACATACTGTACATACTGTGTATAATGAGTATACACACTATATAGGGTGATGGCCATGGATATAATAATCAGCAACGCCGGCGGCGCGCCCATATACGAGCAGATTTGCTCGCAGATAAAGGCGAAGATAATGTCCGGCGAGCTGGCGGAGGGGGACGCCCTTCCGTCGATACGGCTCCTGGCGAAGGAGCTGCGCATAAGCGTTATCACGACGAAGCGGGCCTATGAGGAGCTCGAGCGCGAGGGCTTTCTCGTGACCTATCCCGGCAAGGGCAGCTTCGTCGCGGGGAAAAACCTTGAACTCATACGGGAGGAGCGTCTGCGGCAGATTGAAGAGCTGCTTTCAAGGGCGCGCGAGCTGGCCGCGCAGTGCGGCCTCACGGACGCCGAGCTCGCCGAGATGCTCCGCCTCACCTGCGAGGGAGATTGAAATGGTAAACGCAATTGAAGTGCGCGGTCTCACGAAGGCCTACAAGGGCTTTTCGCTTGACTCCGTGAGCTTTACGCTGCCCTCGGGCTGCATCATGGGCCTTATCGGCGAGAACGGCACGGGCAAGAGCACGACGATACGCCTGCTGCTCGGCCTCGCGAGGCGCTCGGGCGGCTCTGTCCGCGTCCTCGGCGAAGATCCCGAGACGGCGGAGCCGGAATTCCGCGAGGAGCTGGGCGTCGTCATGGACGAGTGCCCCTTCCCCGAGAGCTTCAGCTGCCGCGACGTGGGCCGCGTCCTCGCCGCCGGCTACCGGAGGTTTGAGCCGGAGGGCTTCGCCGAAATGTGCGAGGGCTTCGGCCTGGACGGCAAACGGCGCATAAAGGACTACTCGCGCGGCATGAAGATGAAGCTCTCGATTGCCGCGGCGCTCAGCCACGGCGCGCGGCTGCTCCTGCTTGACGAGCCCACGAGCGGGCTCGATCCCGTGGCACGCGACGAGCTGCTCGACATCCTGCTCGACTTCATCCAGGACGAGAGCCGAAGCGTGCTCATAAGCTCGCACATCCTCTCGGATTTGGAGAAGGCCTGCGACTACATCACCTTTATCCACGCCGGCCGCAGCGTCTTCTCCGAGGAGAAGGACGCGCTGCTTGAGAAATACGTCCTCGCCAAGGGCAGCGAGCGCGAAATTGCCGCCCTCGACCGGAGCCGCGTCCTCGGCGTGCGCCGCGGGCAGTTCGGCTGCGAGGCCCTGGTCGAGCGCGGCGCGGCGGGGCAGCTGTTCACCGAGCGCGCGGGGATTGAGGACATAATGCTCTACTATATCAAGGGGGATGCGAAATGAAGGCCCTGCTCGTAAAGGACCTGCTCACGCTCAAGGGCCAGGCGAAGAGCCTGCTGCTCGTGCTCGCGGTCTGGTTTATCATAAGCTTCGTAAACGGCAGCGGCCTCTTCTTCACGTCGCTCAGCGTCATATACGGCATGCTCCTGCCGCTGACCACGCTCTCCATAGACGAGAAGAGCCGCGTGGAGAGGTACATGATGAGTATGCCCGTCACCCGCGCGGAGCTCGCCCTCAGCCGCTATGCGCTCGGCCTCCTCGGCCTCCTGGCGCTGGGTGTGCTCGGCATAGGCGCGAGCCTCGTTATAGGCGACAGCCTCGAGGAGGCGCTCGGCGCGTCCGCCGCCTGCTTCTGCCTCGCCGTGCTGCTTTTGGGCGTGACGCTGCCGCTTGTGTACAAATTCGGCACCGACAAGGCGCGCGTCGTCTGCATCGCCGTGTACATGGTCACCTTCCTCGCCGTCAGCTTCATTGCGGCCCGTTTCGGCATAGAGCTCGACGACTTGAGCGGCGCGTTCTTCCTCCTGCCGTTTCTGAGCCTCGCCGTCCTCGCCCTGAGCGCGGCCGTCAGCCTCGGGATATACAAAAAGAGGGAGTTTTGAAAAGGCGAACCCGCCCGTTTTTTTGAAACGGGCGGGCTTTTTTTCACTCGTCGGCGCGGCTGACGGCGCCCCTGGCGCGGCGGAGGACCAGCGCGGCCAGCGCCCCGGCGAGGAGGCTCGTGGCCGGGAAGTTCAGCCAGATACCCGTGAGGCCCAGCGGCCAGAACAGGGCGAGCAGCAGCACGGGGAAGACCAGCGCCGTCGAAACCGAGATGACCGAGGCGCTCAGCGCGCGCTCAATCGCGAGCATATAGCTCTGCGCGGCGAAGGAGAACCAGCGCGTCAGGTAGGTCAGCGAGAAGATGCGCAGCGCGCTCACGGCCATGGCGAGCGCCTCCGGCGCCGCGTCGGCGACGAAGAGCCGCGTCAGCGTCCCGGGTATGAGCGCCGTGACGGCCGCGGATATGAGTGAGACCGCGGCCGCCGCCGTGAAGCAGCAGCGCTCTATGGCCCGCACGCGCGAAAACTTCCGCGCGCCCCAGTTATAGCCCACCGCGGGCTGGAGCGAGTCGCACATGCCGTAGAGCAGGGGCAGGATGAAGCCCTCGACGTACATGAGTATGCCGTAGACGCTCACGGCGGTCTCGCCGCCCTGCCGGACGAGTATGGCGTTCATGATGATGCTCGTGACGCGCCCGGCGATGTTGTTGAGGAAGTTCGGGCTGCCGCAGGCGACAATCTCGCGCAGCATGGCCGGAGTGAGCCCCGGCCGCACGAAGCGCAGCAGCGCCCTCCCGCGCAGGAAGGGCAGGTAGGCTATGAGCGCGCAGACGGCCATGCCCGTGCAGGTGGCCAGCGCCGCGCCCCATATCCCGAAGCCCAGCACGCCGAGGAACAGGAACTCCAGGCCGCCGGAGAGGGCGCTCATGAGTAGGTTGAGCCACATGCTGCCCCGGATATAGCCGGAGATGCGCAGGAAGTTGTCCGCGGCGAAGATAATCGTCGTCACCGGCGAGCAGAGCGCGTAGACGCGCAGGTACTGCGCCGCGAGCGAGGCGAATTCGCCCTCCGCGCCCATGAGGCGCATGAGCGCCGGCGCAAGCAGGTAGAGCGCCGCGCCCACGGCCGCGCCGGAGGCGACTATAAGCAGCGTCGCGCAGGTGAAGAGGTTGTCCGCCGCGCGGCGGTCTCCCCTGCCCAGGCTGACCGCGATGGGCACGGAGGCGCCCACGCCTATGAGGTCGGCGAGGGCGAAGTTGATTATGACGAAGGGCATGGCGAGGTTGAGCGCGGCAAAGGCCGTCTCGCCGAGGTACTGCCCCACAAAGATGCCGTCCAGCAGCTGATAGAGCGCCGAGGCCAGCATACTGACCGCTCCCGGCAGGGAGGCGATGAAAAAGAGCTTGACCGGCGGAGTCTTCGCGAAGAGCTCCGTGGAGCTGCCGCCCATTCAAATCCATCCTTTCCCGGAGGTGCGGGGCCGCAAAAAAGCGCCCGGTTATCGCGAAATAACCGGGCGCACCCGACATCTTATCCGGCCGTGTGTATTGCGATACACAGCCCTCCGATGAGCTGGCTGTATTGTACGCGAAAGGGCCTCAAATGTCAAGAAGCCGCGCTCAGAGCCCGACGCTCCACATGAAGCCGTAGGCCTGGGCCCAGGAGCCGAAGGTCTCGCCCCGCCGGAGCATATCGCGCAGCTCGGCCTTCGTATACCAGCGGGCGGTAATCTCCTCGCCCGTCTCCTTGCAGGGCGCAATCTCGCCCTCGGCGACGCCGAAGACGCAGATGCACTGCTCGTTCGAGAGGCCGACGGCGCTGTACGCGGGCGGGAGCTCGTGGGTTATCTCAACCAGGTCGAGGCCCGTCTCCTCCTTCAGCTCCCTCCGCGCGGCCTCCTCGACCGTCTCGCCCGGGTCTATGAGCCCGGCGGGCAGGCCGCATATCTCCCGGCCCAGCTCCAGGCGGAACTCGCGTATGAGCAGCAGCCGCTCCCTCGCGCGATCGGTCATGATAATCATGACCGCGTCGGTCCGCGGGTGCAGAAGCTTCTCCGGCGTGGTGATGTCCGGGTCGCGCGAGAACATCTCGTAGACCTTCTCGCCGCCCGAGGGCGTCTCGTATTTGACGTCGTAGCGGCTTAGATACTCCCAGCCCGCCACCTTTTCAACGCTTTTGAGCTTCATTCCGGCAGCCTGAGGACGAGCGTCGCCCTCTCCGCATAGCCCGCGGGGTCAAAGCTGTTCGAGCCGGCGTATACAACGTCGCCGCAGAGCCCGGTATACTCCTCGAGCGGGCCTATCACGTCATAGCCGAAGCCCTCGCCGCGGTAGTGCATGGGGACGGTGAGGCGCGCGCCTATCGCATCGGCAATCGCCTTCGCCTGACGCGCGTCTATGGTGAAGAAGCCGCCGACGGGCAGGAGCAGCACGTCGGGGCGGCCGATTTTTTCAAGCTGCCCTTCGTCGAGCCCGTGGCCGAGGTCGCCGAGGTGGACGACGCGGACGCCCTCGGCGGAGACGATGTGGATGAGGTTCTTCCCGCGCTTCGCGCCCTCGGCCTCGTCGTGGAAGCACTCGAGCGCGCCGACCTCATACCCGCAGGGCCTGCCCGTGAGCATGACCTTCTCCGCGGCGCCGTGGTCGTCGTGATAATGGCTGCACAGCACGGCGTCCGCGCTCTGCTGCGGAAGCGTCAGGCCGGGGACGGAGCCGTCGGCGTAGGGGTCGAGCACCAGCGAGCCCGCGGCGGAGTCCAGCCGGAAGCAGGAGTGGCCGAGCCAGGTTATTTTCATGGTAAAGCCTCCTAATCTCAATCTGCAACCAGTATACCACTTCCCGCCCCGGCGCTCAAGCGCGGCTTGACCTCGGGGGCGAAAAATGTTATCATCGACCGGGTGATACCTTTGAAGACGAAAAAGCTTGTCGCGCTCACGCTCTGCGTGCTCATGTGCGCCGCGATTATCGGCGGGGCGCGTTATTTTGCCGAGGCGCGCGCCGTTCCCGCCGCGCCCTCGCCCACCCCGGCGGAGCCCGCCGCGCCCTCGCCGACGCCGGAGCCGACGCCCTCGCCCACGCCCCAACCCACGCCGGAGCCGACGCCCGAGCCCACGCCCGAGCTGCCCGACGTGGACATCGCGAGCTGGGAGCTTCGCATTGCGAATCTCGACAACAACATCGGCGACTACGCGCCCGAGCTCGAGCTCATCGAGAACAACCAGAGCTTCGACACGCGCGCCGCGGACGCGCTGCGGGAGTTCATCGCCGCCGCCCGGGCCGAGGGCCTGAACGTCTACCTCTCGAGCACCTACCGAGACTACGCCACGCAGAATTACCTCTATAACCGCAAGGTCGCGCAGTACGGCGAGGAGGTCGCGAAGACCATCGTCGCCCCGCCGGGCACGAGCGAGCATCAGCTCGGTCTCTCCGCGGACATCACGGACAGGTACTACGAGTTCAAGGACTCCTCCCTCGAGAACACCGAGCTCTACAAGTGGATGAGCGCGCACTGCCAGGAGTACGGCTTCATCGTCCGCTATCCCAAGGACAAGGAGGACGTCACCGGCATAATCTACGAGCCCTGGCATTTCCGCTACGTCGGCGTCGAGGCCGCGACGTACATAATGGAGCACGGCCTCTGCCTCGAGGAATTCGTCGCTTTGTATGAATAAGCTTGCGCCCGGACGGTTGCCCGGGCGCTTTTTATTTCTGCCTTCTCGCGTTGTCGGCTGTGCCGAGGTAGGTTTCGAGTATCAGCTGCGCGGCGACGGCGTCGACGCTTTGGCGGTGCTTTTTCTCGCGTTTGCCGTTGGCGCGGAGGATGCCGTGCGCCTCGACGCTGGTGCGGCGCTCGTCGCGCAGAAGGACCTCCGGCGCGCCGGACTGCGAGAGCAGCGCGGCGAAGGCGCGGGCCTTTTCCGCGCGCGGGCCCTCGCTCCCGTCCATGTTGAGCGGGAGGCCCAGCAGTATGAGGCCGCAGCCGCGCGTCTCCGCCAGCTCGAGCACGCGCTTTGCAAGGCGCTCCGCGTCCCGCTCGGCCAGAACCTGCGTCTCGCCGCAGAGTATGCCGCGCTCGTCCGAGATGGCGACGCCGGTGCGCGCGTCGCCGTAGTCCAGGGCCATTATCCTCATTTGTTTCCCTCCCCGAGCCTCAGCAGGTATTCCCGCGCCGCCCCGGCCATGTAGAGCGAGCCGACGCAGCAGGCCATGCCGTCCGGCCCCGCGCGCTCGTAGGCCGCGGAGGCGGCGGCCTCTATCGTGCCGAAGGCCTCGGCCCGGCAGCCCTCGCCGCGCAGGAACTCCGCCAGCTCGCGCGCGTCAAGCGCCCGCTCGCTCTCCGGCGTGGCGCAGACGAACTCGTCCGCCGAGGGTATGAGCAGCCGGGCCATATCCCGCCAGTCCTTGTCGGCCAGCGCGCCGAAGAGCAAAACGCGCCGCGTGTGCGGGTAATAGCGCGCGAGCGCCGCGGCGGTGGCCGCGAGGCACTGCGGATTGTGCCCGCCGTCGACGATGAAGTCCGGGCCTTGCAGCACGCGCTCGAACCTCGCGGGCCAGCGGGCGCTCTCGAGCCCGCGCCTGACGGCCCCGGGCGGAATCTCAAAGCCCGCGCGCCGCAGGCAGGCTATGGCCTCGAGCGCGACGGCGGCGTTTTTCAGCTGGTGCTCGCCCGCGAGGGCGATTTTATACCGCTCTCCCCTATACGTGAACTCCTGCCCGTCTATGGAGTCCGAAAGCGGCGCAAGCTCGCCGAAATCGGCGAAGCGCAGCTCTGTACCCGCCGCGGCGGCCTTTTCGCGGAGCACGGCGCGGACGCCCTCGGGCAGGTCGTAGGCCGCGGCGGGGCCGCCCTTGAAAATCCCCGCCTTCTCGGCGGCGATAAGCTCGACGGTGTCGCCGAGGACGGCGGTGTGGTCGAGGCCGATGTTGGTTAT
>DVJK01000104.1 GCA_018716795.1 Candidatus Scatomorpha merdipullorum
CCGCTGTTTCGGTGATTTCTGAAAAATCTGGGAACTGCAAATTGAACTTTTCTGCGTCCTGAAACTTGTGCGGCAGCACCACTGGAAACTGAAGAATTTGCAGCGGGGCTACTTTTACTGCACCCGATACATTGGAAATCAGAATATAGCAGCGGACTCCCACTCTCGCCAGCAGGCGCCATTTTGCCTCAAAAGGCACCCGTTCCGCCACCTCAACTGCTGTGTGTTCCGTTACGATAGTATAGCATTGCCCATATAGACGCGCTTTGCGGACAGAAATTACGCGCAGGGCCATAAAAAATCCACCGGGAAACCGGTGGATTTTCGCTTTGCGCCGCGGCCTATTCGGCCCGGGAGGCCCTTTTGGCCAGGTTTATCTTGAACATGGTTTCGAGGGAGCTCACGATGATGTCCACGGCCTCCTCCGGCGGGTGCATGGAGGAGTCGATGCTGATGTCGAAGTGGGCGGCGTCGCGCCAGTCGGCGCCGGTGTACCGCTTATAGTAGTCGGCGCGCTTTTTGTCGACTGTCAGGATGTGACGGCGGACCTCGGCCTCGCTCTTCTGCGGCAGGACGTGCATCTGCTGCCGGAGCCGCGCCTCAAAGGGCGCGTGGATGAAGACGCGCAGGACGTTGGGCCGGTCGCGCAGGAGGTATTCCGCGCAGCGGCCGACGATAACGCAGTTTTCGCTGCCCGCGAGCTCTTTAATTATCTCCGCCTGATAGGTGAAGAGGTTTATGTCGCTTGTGAACTCGCCGGAGTCGGGCGGGATGAGCTTCCCGGTGTACACCCTGCTCGCGGCGTTGAAGAGCCTGCGGCGGTGGACGTCCTCGTCGGCCGCGCCGAAGAGGGCCTCGCTGATGCCGCTGCGGTCGGAGGCCAGGCGAAGCAGCTTGTAGTCATAGAAGCCTATGCCCAGCCGCTCGGCGGCGAGCTTGCCTATGGCGTTGCCGCAGGAGCCGTGCTCGCGGGAAATGGTGATAACGTAGTTGTCTGCCATTTTTCCTCCCCTTCCTTTTCACGCGCCCAGGTAGGCGCGGCGGACCTTGTCGTCGTGCAGGAGCTCGCGCGCCGGGCCGGACATGGAGATTCTGCCGGTCTCGAGCACGTAGGCCCGGTCGGAAACGGCCAGGGCCATCTTGGCGTTCTGCTCGACGAGCAGTATGGTTATCCCGTCGGCGTGCAGGCTTTTTATCATGGAGAAAATCTCCTTGACGAGTATGGGCGAGAGGCCCATGCTCGGCTCGTCCAGCAGGAGCATCTTCGGCCCGGTCATGAGCGCGCGGCCCATGGCAAGCATCTGCTGCTCGCCGCCGGAGAGAGTGCCGGCCGGCTGGCGCCTGCGCTCCGAAAGGCGCGGGAAGTGGGCGTAGACCATGTCTAGCCGCTCCTTTACCCGGGCCTTGTCGCGGACGATGTACGCGCCCATGTGCAGGTTTTCCTCAACTGTCATGCGCGCGAAGACGTGCCGGCCCTCGGGCACATGGGCGAGGCCGAGGCCGATAATCCTCTCGGGCGCGGTTTTGCGAAGGTCGTGCCCGTCGAGCTCTATCGCGCCCGCGGCGGCGGGCACGAGGCCGCTTATCGTGTGCAGAGTGGTGGTCTTGCCCGCGCCGTTCGCGCCTATGAGGCTCACAAGCTCGCCGTCGTTGACCTCGAGCGAGATGCCCTTTATCGCCTTGACCGCTCCGTAGGAGACGTGCAGATCGCTGATTTTAAGCAAGGCGCTCGCCCTCCTCTCCCTCGCTCTCGCCCAGGTAGGCGGTGATGACTCTCGGGTTGTTTGCTATCTCCTCCGGCCCGCCCTCGGCGATGGTCTGGCCGTAGTCGAGGACGGTGATGCGCTCGCAGAGCTTCATGACGAGGCTCATGTCGTGCTCTATGAGCAATATGGCAATCCCGAAGCGCTTGCGCACGATGCCGATGCACTCGACCAGCTCGGCGGTCTCGGTGGGGTTCATGCCCGCGGCCGGCTCGTCCAAAAGCAGGATCTTCATGTCCGTCGCGAGGGCGCGGGCAATCTCCAGCTTGCGCTGCGCGCCGTAGGGCAGGCTGCCGGCGAGGGCGTCCGCGAACTCCCCGAGGCGGAAAATGTCCAGGAGGTCGAGGGCCTTTCGCTCCAGCTCGGCCTCGGCCCTCCAATAGCCCGGCGTGCGGAAGAGCGCCGCGCCCATGCGGTAGCGGATATCCTTCGAGAAGGCGGCCTTGACGTTGTCTATGACGCTCATCTGCTTGAAGAGGCGGATGTTCTGGAAGGTGCGGGCGATGCCCGCGGCGACGAACTGGTGCGTCTTCTTCCCGTTGAGCACCTGCCCGTCGAGAAGCACGCTGCCCTCGGTCGGCACGTAGACGCCGGTCAGCAGGTTGAAGACGGTGGTCTTGCCTGCGCCGTTGGGGCCGATGAGCCCGGCGAGCTCGCCCGGGCACAGCCTGAGGTTGAAGTCCTGGACGGCCCGGAGGCCGCCGAAGGATATGCCGAGTCCCCTTGCCTCGAGGATGGGCTCCATCTTGTTTTCATTCATTGCGCAGCAGCCTCCTTTCCGACGGGTTTGGATTTTTTCCCGCCGCGCCTTTTGAAGAGCCCTGCGGCGTCTCTCGGCGTACGCAGCAGCGAGAACTCATATGCGCCGAAGATGCCCTTGGGCCGGAACATGATGATGACAATCAGCACCAGCGCGTAGACGAGCATCGGGTAGGTGAAGACGCCGCGGACA
>DVJK01000105.1 GCA_018716795.1 Candidatus Scatomorpha merdipullorum
CGTTGGCCGCAACCCCTCAGTCACGGCGCAAAGCGCCGCGACAGCTCCCCTTTCAGGGGAGCCGAGAGGGTGGAGTACGGGCGCACCTACGCAATCCGTCAACCCACGCCGGGAGGGCGTGGAAGCCCGCCCCTACGGTGTAGTGGGAAGGACCTCCGCCTCTCACCCACGTCGCCCGCAACCCCTCAGTCACGGCGCAAAGCGCCGCGACAGCTCCCCTTTCAGGGGAGCCGAGAGAGTGAGGCGCGGCGATACGCCGAACCCACGTTATTCGTTCACCCGCGCCGGGATGGCACGGATACGGTGGGCTTGCCCTTGACAAAGTGCGGATTTCGTGTATAATAGATGAGCCTGCCGTGAGGCGGGTTATCCTTGCCCGCGTTTGGGCGCGGGCCAAAAGTCCAGAAGGAGGTGCAAAAATGGCTAAGACAAGCGAAAAGTACGAAGTGATGTACATCATCCGCCCCGACCTCTCCGAGGAGGACACTGCCGCCCTTGTCGAGAGGTTCAAGACGCTTGTCGAGCAGAATGGCACGCTTGATGAGATGGAGGAGATGGGCAAGCGCAAGCTCGCCTACGAAATCAACTATCTCACCGAGGGCTATTACGTGCTCGTCAAGTTCACCAGCGGCCCCGAGTTCCCCGCCGAGCTCGACCGTATCATGGGCATAACCGACGGCGTCATCCGCAGCCTCATCACCAGGCGCCCCGAGTAAGGAGGCAGGAGGATGCTTAACCACATCGTCCTCATGGGCCGCCTTACCCGCGACCCCGACCTGCGCTACACGCAGTCTCAGATTCCGGTGGCCAGCTTCCGCATCGCTGTCGAACGCGACTACGGCCGCTCCGGCGAGGAGAAGCAGACCGACTTCATCGACATCGTCGCCTGGCGTCAGACGGGCGAGTTTGTCAGCAAATACTTCCACAAGGGAAGCATGATCGTCGTCTCCGGCCGCCTTCAGATGCGCGATTGGCAGGATAAGGATGGCAACAGGCGCACCAGCGCCGAGGTCGTGGCCGACAACGTCTATTTCGGCGAGAGCGCCCGCCGCGACGGCGGCGACCGCTCCGACAGCTACGGCGACCGCCAGTCCGGCTACGGCGGCGGGAACTACGGCGGAAACAGCTACGGCTCCGGCCGCGGCGGCTATCAGCAGCCCCGCCAGCAGAGCGCCCCGGCCCCGTCGAGCCCCTTCTCCGAGCTTGACGACGGCGACGGCGAGCTGCCGTTCTAAAGCCGGGCGGCGAGCCGAGCGAAAATCAACCAAAAAATCACTTTGTACTAGGAGGGAATACCTTTGGCTTTCGATAACAAGAATAAGGGTCGCAAGCGCAAGAAGGTATGCCAGTTCTGCGTCGACAAGGTCGCTTACATCGACTATAAGGATTCCGCCAAGCTCCGCAAGTTCATGAGCGAGCGCAGCAAGATCCTTCCCCGCCGCACCACCGGCACCTGCGCCATGCATCAGCGCGAGCTGACCGAGGCCATCAAGCGCGCCCGTCAGATCGCCCTGCTGCCCTACGTCACCGACTAACGAAAAAAGGGCCCTTTCGGGCCCTTTTTTGCTGAATTACGCTGCTTTAAGCTTTTTATCTGCCTATCCCGGGCACGCTGTCGTCGTTGAAGACCCAGTCGCGGACGTGGATGAGCTCATACGCGCCCTCGCCGGTGGAGACGACGACCTGGGTGATGCCCGCGTTTATTATGAGGCGCTTGCACATCGAGCAGGGCATGGTGTCGTCCAGCAGGGCCCCGGTCTTGGCGTCGCGGCCGACGAGATAGAGCGTCGCGCCGAGCATGTCGCGCCGGGCGGCGGAGATTATCGCGTTCGCCTCGGCGTGGACGCTCCGGCAGAGCTCATAGCGCTGCCCGGAGGGGATGCCCAGGTCCTCGCGCGTGCAGAAGCCGACGTCGGAGCAGTTGCGCCGCCCGCGCGGCGCGCCGTTGTACCCTGTGGAGATAATCTCGTCGTTGCGCACGATGATGGCCCCGTATTTGCGCCGCATGCAGGTCGAGCGGGCCAGCACCGCGTCGGCGATGCCGAGATAATAGTTTTCCTTGCTGGTGCGATTGTCCATGTTCCACGCCTCCTTTTTCACATTTTACGTTTCCGCGGGTGAGAAGTCAAGATGAAGAAAAACTACCAGCTCGAATTGGACGTCCTGCTCTCCCGGCTGGAGGGGAGGCCGAGGCTGCTGCTGCACTCCTGCTGCGGCCCCTGCTCGAGCCATGTGCTCGAGTATCTGACGCGGTATTTTGAGGTGTGCCTGAGCTATTATAACCCCAATATCCAGCCCCGTGAGGAATACGAGCTCAGGCTTGAAAACCAGCTCAAGGTGCTCGAACGCATCCCGGGCGTCACGCTCGTGCCCTGCGGATACGACGGCGGGGCGTATGACGAGGCCGTGCGCGGCCTTGAGAACGAGCCCGAGGGCGGCGCGCGCTGCACCGAGTGCTTTGCACTGCGGCTCGATTTCGCCGCGAGGGAGGCCAAACGCCTCGGCTGCGATTACTTTGCCACCACGCTCACCGTCTCGCCGCACAAGGACGCGCAGCGCATAAACGCCATAGGCGAGGCCCTCGCCGGGAAATACGGCGTCAAATGGCTGCCCGCCGACTTCAAAAAGCGCGACGGCTATAAGCGCAGCATAGAGCTCTCCCGCGAGTTCGGCCTATATAGGCAGAACTACTGCGGCTGCCTTTACTCGAAAACGGAGGAATAGACATCAACTGAATAACCCTGCGGTTTCCAACCCCGCACTGTTATAGGGGATTTCCCCGAAGCTAAATCAAAATGGGAGGTTATCACCATGAAATTCACACCGAGAAATCTCGCCTTCGCCGCGGTCGTCGGCGCAGCCTACTGCGCGCTGACGGTCCTGCTCGCGCCCATATCCTTCGGGGTCGTGCAGTTCCGCGTGTCGGAGGCGCTTTGCATCCTGCCGGCCTTCATGCCGGTGACGTCCTGGGGCCTCTGGATAGGCTGCGCGCTCGCGAACTTCTTCGGCGGCTACGGCGCGCCGGACATAGTCTTCGGCTCCCTGGCCACGCTCGGCTCGGCCCTCTGCGCCGCGGCGCTGGCGAAAAACCAGCCCCAGCCGCTGCACTTCGGCCGCTGCATCCTCGTCTGCGCCATGCCCGTGCTCTGGAACGCGCCCATAGTCGGCGCGGTGATTGCCTGGTCCACCGGCGCGTTCTGGAGCGCCCTGCCCCTCACCGCCCTCCAGCTCGCCGTCGAGGAGGCCGGCGTGCTCTTCATAATCGGCCTGCCCCTCATGAAGCTCCTCCCCCGAAGCCGCGCCTTCATGAGCCTCGCAAGGGCGTGAGATGGCTTGACAATTGATTGCGCATATGATATCATATACGCAATCATAGAGATTGGAGATGGCGCTGTGGAGCTCATCTTGAAAAAGCGTGCAAAAAAATATCTCGACAGCGTGGACGCCAATACATACAAGAAATTGGCAAAGGCTCTGGACAGGCTCTCCCGGCTTGAGGGCGATATAAAATGCCTCGGAGGGAATTCATACCGCTATAAGATAGAACACTATCGGATTCTGTTTGAATGGAACAAGGGTGAGATAATAATAACGGTCATAGACATCGATACGAGGTCTAATATTTATAGGAGGCGGTGATTGTATGAAGAAACGGGAGCTGACGCCGGAGGAGATAGCCGCGCGCTTTGCTGAAATAGACGCGATGCCTCACGAGAAGCCCACGCCTGAGGATTTGAAGGCGTTTGCCGAGGCCGATGCGGAGGACCCCTCCGAAGCCGTGAGCTGGGAGGATTACAAGGCGTCCCGCGAATACAGCGGCAAGCTCATGCTCCGCATCCCGAAGGAGCTGCACCGCAAGCTCGCCGAACAGGCCAAGGCCAACGGCGTAAGCCTCAACCAATACGCGCTCTACAAGCTCGCGCAATAAAACCCCGGCCCCGGCCGACGAAAAGCAGCGCGCAAAGAAAAAGACCGGTCCTCCGACCGGCCTTTTTCGCACCCCAACCCCAACCCGAAGTCTCCGCCTTCGGATTTAAAAGGAAGAACAAATATCAGCAGGCAGCCCAAAAACACAAAACCGAAGCCTTCGGCTTCGGTTTTGGAAGAAAGAGCGAATGTAACGGAGTGGATGACGTCCTTTTTTGCTTCGCAAAAAAAGACGTCGGAACGGAGTGAAATCCGTTCCGACGTGGCGCGGAAGGAGGGATTTGAACCCTCGCCTGGCTTCAGACCAGCTACTCCCTTAGCAGGGGAGCCCCTTCGGCCTCTTGGGTACTTCCGCCTGTCAAGCTTGTATATGATAGCACAGTCTCGCGCGCTTGTCAAGCTCGACATTGACAAGCGCGTAAAAATGCGCTATGCTCGTGCCTATGAAGTACGACACTGTTATTTTCGACCTCGACGGCACCCTGCTCGACACGCTTGACGACCTCACCGACGGCGTCAACCACGCGCTCGCGGACTTCGGCTATCCGCTCGCGGACAGGGAGCAGATACGCACGCGGCTCGGCTACGGCTCGGGCTATCTCATCGCGCAAAGCGTGCCCGGAGGCCGTGACGACCCGAACTATCAGGCGGTTTTTGACGACTACCTCGCCTATTACCGCGCCCATTCCTCGGTGAAGACCCGGCCCTACGAGGGCGTGCCCGAGCTTTTGGAGGAGCTCAAGGCCAGGGGCGTCCGCCGGGCCATAGTCTCGAACAAGCCGGACAGCGCCACGCAGGAGCTCTATGAGCGCTGGTTCGCCTCGTCGGTGGATTACGCCGTCGGCGAGCGGAGCGGCATCCGCCGCAAGCCCGCGCCGGACAGCCTGCTGGAGGCCATACGCATCCTCGGCGCGGAAAAGCGGCGCACCGTCTACGTCGGCGACAGCGAGGTGGACATAGAGACCGCCGCGGCCGCAGGGGTGGACTGCATCTCCTGCACGTGGGGCTTCAGGAGCGCGGAGCAGCTTGTCCGAAGCGGGGCCGTGACGCTCGTTGAGCGCGCCGCGGACCTCCTCGCGCTGCTGTGAGGACGATCGGCCTGCTCGGAGGCATGAGCTGGGAGAGCACCGAGACCTATTACCGCGTCATAAACGAGACCGTCGCGCGCGCCCTCGGCGGGCTGCACTCGGCGCGCTGCCTCATGTCCAGCGTGGACTTTGCGGAGATTGAGCCGCTGCAGTCGGCAGGGGAGTGGGGCGAGCTCGCCCGAATCCTAACGGAGGAGGCGCGGTCGCTCGCGCGCGCCGGCGCGGACTTCCTCGTCATCTGCACGAACACCATACACAAGCTCGCGCCCGAGATAGAGCGCGGCGCGGGCATACCCCTGCTGCACATCGCCTCCGCCGCCGCGGACGAGCTCCGCCGGGCCGGCATCCGCCGCGCGGGCGTCCTCGGCACGCGCTTTACACTGCGCGAGCGCTTTTACACCGACGTCCTGCGCGCCGGAGGCGTAGAGCCCCTGCTGCCGGACGAGGCGGAGATACCAGAGCTCGACCGAATCATCTTCGATGAGCTCTGCCGCGGCGCGATTCTGCCCGAATCCCGGGAAAAGTATCTTAAAGCCATAGAAGGCTTCGCCGCGAGGGGCGCGGGCGCGGTCCTGCTCGGCTGCACGGAGCTCGGCCTGCTGCTCGACGGGGCGGAGGCGGCCCTGCCGCTTTTCGACAGCGCCGTAATTCACGCGCGCCGGGCGGCGGAGCTCGCGATGGAGGGCTGAGGTGAGGCGAAGGGTGTGCTTTTGGCTTATCGCAATCGCGCTCGCCGCGGCCCTGCTCGCCTGGGCGCTCTGGGCGAATAAGGCGCTTGTGCTCACGCGCTTCGAGCTTAGAAGCGCCCGGCTGCCCGCGGCCTTCGAGGGCTTCAAAATAGCGCAGGTGTCCGATTTGCACAACGCCGTCTTCGGCGAGGGCAATTCGAAACTGCTCGCATTGCTGCGCGAGGCCGAGCCGGACATCGTCGCCGTCACGGGCGACCTTGTCGACTCGCGGCACACGGATATTGACGCGGCTGCCGCCTTCATCGAGGCCGCGGCGGAGATTGCCCCGGTCTATTGCGTCACGGGCAACCACGAGGCGAGGCTGGACTTCGGCGAAATCGAGGCCCGGCTTGAGGCCGCCGGCGCCGTCGTGCTGAGGAACGAGGCCGTGCGGATTGAGCGCGGCGGGGAGGAGATACGGCTCGCCGGCATAGACGATCCGGCCTTCGTCCGCACGGGCGGCAGCGCCGCCGAGCGCGCGGAGCGGGAGCTTGCGGAGCTCCCGGACGACGGGGCGTACACGGTCCTGCTCGCGCACCGGCCCGAGCTCGCGGAGCTTTACGCCGAATACGGCGCGGACGCCGTCCTCTCCGGCCACGCCCACGGCGGACAGGTGCGCCTGCCCCTGCTCGGCGGGCTCTACGCGCCCGGCCAGGGCCTCCTGCCCGAGTACGACGCCGGGGTGTACGAGCTGGGAGGGACGAGCCTCGTCGTCTCCCGCGGCCTCGGCAGCAGCGTCTTCCCGCTGAGGATAAATAATCGCCCCGAGCTGGTGCTCATAACTCTCAGGTGCGAAAAGTGAAAAAAGTGCTTGACTTTTCGCATCGAGCGTGTATAATAATATCCGCACCTAGCGGGATTGTGTAAAGGTAGCACAGCGGACTCTGACTCCGTATGTGAGGGTTCGAATCCTTCTCCCGCTGCCACGCGAAGCTCTTGGAATCGTGTTGATTCCAAGAGCTTTTTGCTTTGCGTGGCGGGCCTTGAGGAGAAGACGATGAAAAACTGCTTGACTTTTAAGCTGCTTCTGCTACGATAAGTATAAAGGGCGACTAAAATACACAGCATGGCAGAAAGGTTAAGGTCAATGCCGAAGGTATTTGAGATTGACGGATTCAAGTTTTTCTTCTTTTCCAACGAAGGAAATCCGCAGGAGCCTTGCCATATTCATGTTAGAAAGGGAAATGGATTAGCGAAGTTTTG
>DVJK01000106.1 GCA_018716795.1 Candidatus Scatomorpha merdipullorum
GGGAGGCCCTATTGCCTGAAAAGGCCGCCGGGGCCTTTTCAGACATTACGCGGCCGGGTTGTTCACGACGCCGACGAAGAGCGGGAGGTTGTTCGGCGTTGTTATGACGAAGATGAAGGGCCGGTCGAGGATGAAGTCGACCTCCTCCTCCGGCGGGGCCCCGGCGCCGGCCATGGCGAGCTCGGTGAAGGCCGCGGCGGTGACGCCCTCCTCGTCAATCGCGACGCGGGCGTTGTGGCTGGCGCTGGAGACGAAGACGCCCTCCATATCGCTCATGGGCGAGAAGTCGCTCGTCTCGGCGTCGAACACGTCCGTGACGCCCAGGGCCTTGAGCCCGCCGGCGAGGTCTATGCCGCTCGAGATGTCGAACTTGGGTATGGAGCGGTTTATGATGATGTAGCTGCTGTCCGCCCACTCGCCGGGATTGAGCGCAAGCTCCATATAGCTCCCGTCGGCGAGCAGCTCGTCCACGCCGACGCCCTTGTCCGGCAGGATGAACCACATCCCGCCGCCGCTCTCGAGGCCCTGCGAGACGGCGGAGAACTTGTCCGCCCAGTAGTAATATCCGCCGTCGCTCGAGCGCATGAACTCGGCCTCGACCTCGCCGTCCGGCGCGCGGAAGACGCCGCCCTCGGTTTTGTCGGGGTTGAACTCGTCGGCCCACTTGCTGCGGAAGTACACCGTCGCGGCCAGGGCGAGGACGGTCTCGGCGTCGAAGCCGCTCTCGGCGGCGGCGTCACCGAGCAGGCCGCCGGTCTGCTCGTTGAGCCAGGCGCGGTAGGCCTCGTCATACTCCCCGCTGCCCATCTCGCCGCGGAAGCTCGAGGCGTAGTAGTACTCCGCCAGGGCGTCCATCGCCTCCTGCTTATAGTCCATGTCGCCGCGGAGCCAGACGCTTGCGGCGAGGATGCTCGCGATTGCCCCGTCGTCCCGGTAGGCGGCGTTCCAGACGTCGCCCGCCGTCTCGCGCAGGGCCTCTATATCCTCCGCGCCCAGCAGCTCGAGGAGCTGCGCGCGGCTTTCTCCCTCCGTCAGCTCGGCGAGCATGGCGAGGGCCATGTAGACGTTCACGGGCGAGAGCGCGCGGTTTTCGCCCTCCGCGCCGGAGAGGAACTGCGCCGCGCCGCTCGTGAGGTAATCCGCGAGCTCGGCGGCGTGGCTGTCGAGATTCCGGCGCGCGTAGACGTCGTCCGACCAGGCGTCGTACTGCGCCTCGAACTCGGCGTAGGCCGCCTCGTAGGCCGCCTCGTCGGCGGCGGCGTAAAGCCCGCTCTCGTCCGGGTACGGGGCCATCTCCGGATACTCCGCCTCGGCTATGGCGTAGCCCTCTATGACCGCGGGGCCGCTCCCCGGCCAGAGGAAATAGCCCGCGACAAGCGCCGCGGCCAGCACGGCGGCCACCGTGCCGAGCAGCCGCTTTTTCGCCGGCCGCCGCCTTTGGGGCGCGGCCGCGCCTTCAATGAGGTCGTCGCGTATCTCCGTGACGCCGTTATAGATGTCTTCGCCCTTCATTCAAATCGCTCCTTCCGATTCCAGATGTGCTTTGAGCTTCCTCCGCGCGCGGAAAAGCCGCTGTGAAAGCTGCTCCGGCCGGCAGCCGAGGCGCTTTGCAAGCTCGCTCACGCCCTCGCCGTACCAGTACCGCCGCACGAAGGCGGCGCGGTCTGGCGCGGGCAGCGTGTCCAGCCAGCGGGAAATGCTCTCGCCCAGCGCCCGGCGCTCGACCTCGGCCTCGACGTCGAAGCCGTCGGGCACGCACTCGTCGAGCTCGCTGAGCAGGAGCTCCAGGCTCCCGCCGCGCTTTTTGGCGCTTTTTTCGCGGTACCGGCTGACCGCGAGGTTCCGCACGACGCGGCCCAGGTAGGCGCGCAGGGACTTCGGCGCGTCCGGCGGGATGCGCCGCCAGAGGGCGTGGAGCGCGTCGTTCACGCACTCCTCGGCGTCCTCGCGCGCGCCGAGCAGGTTGAGGGCTATGCTCCGGCAGTACGCGCCGTACTTCGCCTCGGTCTCGCCGAGCGCGCTCTCGTCGCGCGCGTTGTAGAGGCCGATGATGGCCGAATCCTCCACGCGCTTCACCTCCTCACACATAAAGTCGCAAACGAAGGGCGGATATTTGCGAAGGGCGGAAATTTTCTTAAATTATACACCGCCCGCCCCAAAATTGCACGAAAAGCTTCGCTTGAATTTCGCGCCCTCAGGCGCGAAATAAATTTGCATCAAATGCAAATCGCCCGGAATTCGCGCCGAATTCCGGGCTTTTTTGCCGGGCTTTGCCCGGCAAAAAACACTTCTCGCGGAGCGGAGTGTGAAAAAATGACCAGTCCGCAGACTGGTCATTTTCTTTGCGCGAAGCGAAGCGCCGGTGCCCATTGCCCGGGCCTTCGGCCCGGGCAGGCGCACCCTAATTGGCATTGAAAGGCCGTCGAGGCCTTTCAAGCCAGACTCTCCGGGTGTCCGTCCCAGAGCGTGAAGCTCTCCATGATGAGGCGGACCACGGCCTCGCTCTGGACTCCGGCCTCGGCCTGGCTGTCGAATACATTCTCGCCCCAGCTGCCGGTCAGCAGATAGTGGCTGTCGCCGTTTGAGACGACGCGCGTGAGGGTGTGGACGCCGTCGGCGTCGACCCGCGAGACGACGGCGCCGTCCTCGCCCGGGCCCTCCATCAGCTCGAGCGTCACGCCGGCCGTGCCGCCGCCCGCGGGGCCGCTGAACACGCCGATGTCGTCGAAGCTTATCTCCCAGCCGCTCAGCGGCAGGTAGATATACCAGCCGTCGCCGTCAAAGCGGCGGAAGGGGCTGTTTTCCTCGCTGCCGAGCTCATGCCGCAGGTCGACGATGTAGAGCGGCATCAGCCCGCGCGCGCTGCAATATTCGTCCCAGACAAGCTCGGAGTATGACTCATATTGGGCGACGCGGTCGTTGAGCACAAGCGCGCCGCAGGGATCATAGCTGCCATCGGGATAGCGGAGCGCGTAGCCGAGCATGGTCCCGTCCAGGCAGATCCAGTCGCCGTCGAGCTCCATGGCCCCGGCGAGCATGATTTCGTTCACGGGCAGGTCGAGCGTACACCAGCTCTTGTAGGTATAGCCCTCGACAACCGCGCCCTCGGCCAGGCCCTCTATCTCGCAGACCTTCTGGAAGTCGGTGATACGCCGGTCGGTGACATTGGCCGCGCGCACCTCGCCTCCGGCGACGCCGACATCGACCGTGTCGAGGCCCGGCTGGTATATGACCGCGGCCTCCTCCGCCGTGGCGCACATGCCCGTGGGCTCCGCAGAGCTGGTTTCCGTAACGGGCTCCTGCGCGGGCTCGGGCGTCTCGGGCGGCTCCGCCGGGTTCGCCGCGCAGCCCGCGATTACCGCGAGGGCCAGCAGCCCCGCGAGGACGCCCGCGTATTTCTTTTGTATTTTCATATTTGCAACTCCCTTGATGCGCCGCTCGACGTCGTCGCCGAAGGCCAGGGCCGCGCCCGCGCTCGAGCGCCGCCCGGTGGCGAGGTTCAGAAGCGTCTGGGCGTAGTCGGCCTTCGCGTCAGGGCCGAGGCGTCTTATCGCCGCCTCGTCGCAGCTGTCCTCCATGTCCCGCAGGGCGAGCCGCCAGGCCAGCCACACGAGCGGATTGAACCAGTGGACGCAGAGCGCGAGATACGCGAGCGGCTTTATGATGTGGTCGCCCCGCCGGATATGGCTGCGCTCGTGGGCGAGGACGCAGTCGCGCTCCCGCTCCGTCAGCCGCTCCGGCAGGTATATCCTCGGGCGGAATATGCCCGCCGCGAAGGCGGTGCTTATGTATTTTGAGCTGCGGACGCGCCCTTCAAGCTTTTGCGAATCCCAGAGCCGCAGCCGGAGGTCAACGTATTTGACCAGCCCCGCGAAGATCATTCCCGCCGCGACGAGGCACCAGAGGATTGTCAGAAAGCAGACCGGCGCCTCGAGCGGTTCCGCGCCCGTCTGCTCCGCGCCCTGAGGCAGGGCGGAGTTGACCGCGTCGTTGAAGACCCCGAAGGGCAGCTCGACCGCGCTCGCCGCGTTGTGTACGACGTCCATGGGTATATAGTCCACCATGCTGACCTCGCCCGCCGCCGCGCCCGCAGGGGCCGAGGCCAGGCTGAGCAGCGAGAGCGCCGAGCTGAAGGACGCCGGGCAGAGCAGGCGGAAGAGCACGACGGCCCAGAGCGCGTAGGAATACCGGCGCGGCGCGCGCTTGAGAATAAGCCGCGCGAGCAGCACCGCGAGTATCACGACCGAGGCCGTGAGGCTCATGTTCAGGATAAGCGGCAGAAGCCGGTACATGAAAAACTGCACTCTCTCACCTCCTCATGGAGTCAATGATGGCCTGCAGGTCGTCAATCTCCTTCTCGCTGAGCTTTTTCCGGGCCGTGAAGGCCGTGACAAAGGCGGGCAGGGAGCCGGAAAAGGCGTCGTCCACAAAGCGCTCGCCCCGTTCGGCGTAGTAGTCCGCGCGCTTTACGAGGGCGCGGACGGCGCCGTTTTCGTTCTCAAAAAGCCCGCGCTCGATAAGGCGCTTGAGCACGGTGTAGGTCGTGGACTTCTTCCAGCCGAACTCCTCCGCCGCAAGGCGCACGAGCTCCGCCGAACTCACGGGCTCCCGCTCCCAGATAATGTCCGCGAAGCGCGCTTCCATCGCGCCGAGTCCGTCCGCAGCCATAAAAATCCCTCCTCGTTGGTCTACAATCAGTCGACTATATGGCTAGTCTACAACAAGTAGACCATTTTGTCAAGCCCCGCAAATTTTCTCCCGCCGCGGTCGACAATGCGCGCGGGTTCTGATATAATACAGTGTGTTAATTTGCGAAAAGGAGGTCTGTCCGGCGTGAAAAAGCTCTTCAAGCTGCTGTTTTCGCGGCTTTTCTTCGGCGGCGTTTTTATCGTTT